>NZ_JAKGUG010000012.1 GCF_021568855.1 Dethiosulfovibrio russensis
CACACCGCAGGAGATCTACTTCGAAGAGGAAGACCTATAGCAGTCTGACCTAAACTAATCTAGGCTAAAAAATGGTCTTGACAATGGGGTCCACCATAACGTCGTACTTTACGAAAGTTCTGGAGGTCGTTCGTTCAGCTTTTATTCTAAAAAGCTCGATTCCATCCTCTCCTGAATTCAAAAAAGTCAAAGGCTTTACAATCCTAAACTCTACAAAGACGTCCGCTCCGACCAGAGAGACCGACGGAACCCTTTCCCCCATAACGACATCGGCTATGTCGGCAGGTGGAGACACCGGCAGATAGTTTTCAGACCTCAGTCCATGATCGTTTGTCCACAATATAGGAGTTCCTTCGACGTAGATATTTCCATCTATCGAATAGGGGCTATGAGAACCTACATGCATCCTCCTTACTCTACAGGTATCGATAAGGATAGTCCGATCTATCGGCCAAGGCCATTTTAAGTGTATCCCTTGAGAAAGCTCTACGATGGGACACCCCCAACGCAAAAGAACCGCCTGAAAGCCAGGAGGGACGATCTCTATAGAGGAAAGCCCAATCAACAAAGAACAAACCAAGAAAGAACCCACGGGCAAAAAACGCCACGTCATCTGAAAAAACCAATTTTTAGATGGATCTATCCCAAACTGATAACGAAAAAAATCCCTCGTGATTTCTTTAAAGGAAGAAGACCTGCTTAAAAGAGACAACATACGTGATTCATGTACCCAACGAGCAGTATTCTCATCGAGAGGACGATACCATTCAAGGATCAACGAAAAAAACAACTCTGAAGCCACGGCCAAATTCAAAGACAGTATTCCCCATCCGACAAACTTAGATAGATCGAATCTACCAAGATGACATAGTATAACCTGCGCCACCATCAAAGCCCCTACGATCGAAGACCCCCTAAGATAGCCAATGCAGGGAGTTAAAGACCCATCCTCCACTGCGAGATCTTCCATGTAAGACTTCGCGAACCACGAAACCACCGGAACCGCGACGGCTAAAGCCAAAGTAATGCTGATAGATAAGCCGGGAAGAAAGCCCTGTTTTGAAGGGTTGAAGACATGCGAGAGGGAACCTAAAACCAAGACTGCGACGATAAGCCCCGCTGTTGAAAAGCGCCATTCGTCGAAGTGAGGGGACGGAGTTGTTTCCGATGGCTTCGAAAACAATAAAGCTCCCCAAGGAACAAGTGAAGCCCAGAGAAAAACAGGACCCAAAAAACCTATTTCGGAACTTCCAAAAAGGGATGTAGCCGAACCTAAAAGTACGATAAAGGTCTGAGCGATAAATCCCTGAAGGTAGACTTTCCGGAAAAGGTCAGACACCAAAACCATCACCCCCTTTAAACCTTACCAATCTGGCAGAGTTGAAAACTACAGTTAAAGAAGTTCCTCCGTGCAAAACGGCAGCAGCTATGGGGTGCAAAACCCCGACAGCGCCTAAAATCATGGACAACGTCACAGCTATCAGAGCAAAATGCAAGTTCTGCCTCATAATGGACAGAGCCTCTCTGGCAAGATCTATTACCAAGGGAATTTTCGATATATCGTCTTTCATCAACGCGATAGATGAAGAAGAGATGGCTACGCCGCTTCCGGCGGCTCCCATAGCAATGGAAAGATCTCCAGCTGAAAGGGCTGGACCGTCGTTGACCCCGTCTCCGACCACCGCAACGACATCTCCTTCATTTTTCATAGCGGTAACATAATCCATCTTTTGATGAGGTAACATTCCGAACTCCCAAAAAGACACTCCTATAGACTGAGAAACCCTCTCAACAACCGTTTTTCTGTCTCCCGACAGAAGAACGATCTTATCGACCCCTCGGTTCCTTATTTCGACAAGAGAAGATTTTACGTCGTCCTTCACTCTATCTTCGAGAAAAATTTCCCCGGCAAAAACACCGTTCACGGCGACATACAACACACTCTGTCCAAAGTGGCTGTCCTCTATGTCTGGAACATCCACGCCAAAGGATAAAAGCCAAGACCGCCTCCCTACCATTACAGATTTATCTCTCACTTTTCCAAAGACTCCCATTCCATGGACTTCCTTCATCTCCTCGGAGGGAAGAAAATTCAATCCCAGAAACCCCGCTTTTTCACAGAGAGATCTGGCAACCGGATGACTAGAGTCCCTTTCCAATGAACAAGCCAAAGAAAGAAGCTCCTCTTCGTTCATAAAACCGCATGGAGAAATTTCCGTCACCTCCAGACGACCGGTGGTAACGGTACCAGTCTTATCGAAAACTATCGCTGTAATCCTCTCTGCCACCTCGAGATGGGCTATGTCCTTTATTAGAACGCCTAGTCGAGCAGACACGCCAAGTAAAGCAACCACCGCGGTAGGCCCCGCCAAAAGTATGGAACAGGGGCATGCTACGACCACTATGGAAACAACCCTGTCCAAATCACCGGTTACAAAAAAAACTGCCCCGGAAAGAAGCATAACAACCGGCACATACCATCTAGCGTAACGATCTATCATTCTCATAACAGGGGTACGAGATTTTTCCGCATCGGAGATCATCTCCTGCACCTTTCCCAGTGTAGTTTCAGATCCTACCGATTTAACTCGACAGATTACAGTTCCAGTTAAATTGACCGTTCCTGCGTAGACCTCGTCCCCACTCTTTTTTCCAGCCAGCAAAGACTCTCCCGTGATTGTCGATTCATTGATTGAGGTCTCTCCATCCAGGACCACCCCATCGACGGGGAGCCTCTCTCCCGGGATGATCCTGACTTCGTCTCCTACGACGAGATCCTCCGCATCCACGGTAAGCCATTCTCCATCCCGAAAAACCGTTCCCTTAGGTGGTTTCAGATCCAAAAGCTCTTTAAGGCTCTCCCTAGCTCCTCTTGCAGAACGTCCCTCCAATAGCGCGGAAAGGACCATAACAAAGGAGATGGTGGCGGAAGTTATAAAACGTCCCGACACGAAAGTAGCTGTAACACCTAAAGCGGCCAATTCGTTCATCTCCGACGATTCTTCGAAAAGCTCTCTAACGGCCCTCAAGAGAAGAGGGGTTCCCATAAAAACAGCGGCTCCCATCGAAAGCAGGGACGTTCTCTCTTCATAACCATATATCGAGATGGAAAAAAGCGACGCGATCAAAAGAGATCCTCCAATAAAAAAGAAGAAAAACCCCCCTGAAGACCGCTCTCCTCCTTCGACTATCTTTCTAACAAAGTCATGAGCCATTACATCTCCTCCTCTAAAAGTATACAAATATCAAAAAAAGATGGTCACGTCAACATGACTAACTCTTTTCACCAAGAAAGGTCTCTTGATCCTACCGAAACGGTATGGTATTATCGCCAAACAAAGTACGCATAGCTCGCAGAGGGGGAAATAACGTGGTCAAGATAGCCATGAGACAGATGGAGGATAACCAGACCGGGACCATCGCCAAGGTAAGGGCCGAGGGGGAGCTTGGCAGACGTATAAGGGATATGGGGCTAACTCCGGGAACGACTATTAGAATAATGGGAAGGGCTCCTCTCTACGACCCAGTGGCCATAAGGGTTGGTGACTTTACCTTGACCCTTAGAGACAGCGAGGCGGACTACATAGACGTGGAGGTGGAGGAAAGATGACCACCGTAGCCCTAGCGGGAAATCCAAACTCGGGAAAGACGACACTCTTCAACGGTCTGACCGGAGCCAGACAACACGTCGGCAACTATCCGGGAGTGACGGTGGAACACAAAAGGGGAACCTACAATCACGACGGTATATCGGTGGAGGTCGAGGACCTTCCGGGAATATACTCTCTCTCCGCCTACTCCGCCGAGGAGGAGGTAGCCAGGGATTTCCTTATCCGACAGACGCCGGACGTGGTGATCGATATAGTCGACTCCTCCAATCTGGAAAGAAACCTGTACCTGTCGGTCCAGCTGAAGGAGATGGGCCTTCCGGTATGCCTGGCATTGAACATGATGGACGTGGCCGAGTCGAGAGGGATGGAGATAGACACGGAAAAGCTCTCTTCCCTTATGAGGACCCCGGTGGTCCCCATAGTCGCCAGAAAATCCGAGGGAATCCACGAGATGATGAATCGGGCCCTGGAGATAGCAGGAAAGGACCCGGAGCCTTTTAAGATCTCCTACGGCCCCGATATCGACCCGGTTCTGGACGAGATGGCCAGGGCTATAGACCAGGACCCGATATTGGACGAGGCGATAAGGCCGAGATGGTCAGCCCTGAAGTATCTCGAAGGGGACGAGACTATAAAGATCTCCATAGCGGAGAGAGCCCCGGAGCTGGAGAAAAAACTTAACGGCATGGCCGAAACTCTGGACTCCCACTTGAGAGCCACACTGGACACTTACGCGGAGGCCTTAATAGCGGACCATCGTTACGGGTATATAAAATCGATCCTCCAGCAAGGCGTTCTGATATACAGAAAGGACAGAGAGGCCAAGAGCGTGTCCGACAGGATAGACGCCATAGTGACCCACCGTTTCGTGGGCCCCATAGTTATGCTCGCCGTCCTGGGGACCCTTTACCATATAACCTTCGCCTACAGTGAGATACCGGTGGGATGGTTCGAGAGCTTTTTCGGGTGGATAGGATCTCTGGCGAACGATTATATGTCTGAAGGACCGTTGAAATCGATGATAATGTCGGGAGTGATAGACGGGGTCGGAGGTGTTATGGGATTCGTTCCCCTCATATTCCTGATGTTTCTCGGGATATCCTTCCTGGAGGACACCGGATATCTGGCAAGGGTGGCTTTCATGCTGGACAGGGTCTTCAGAGTTTTCGGACTACATGGCAGTTCGGTGATGCCTTTCATAATCTCAGGAGGCATCGCCGGAGGATGCGCCGTTCCAGGTGTCATGGCGGCCAGAACGATAAAGTCGCCCAAGGAACGATTGGCCACCTTACTGACCGTCCCCTTCATGAACTGCGGGGCGAAGCTGCCGGTGTTCGCCCTGTTGATAGGGGTCTTCTTCCCTGAAGGGGAAACCCGAATGATGCTTCTGATAACGGCAATATCGTGGATAGGAGCCATGTTGGCCGCCAGGCTTCTCCGTTCGACGATCCTTCGAGGAGAAACCACCCCCTTCGTGATGGAGTTGCCGACCTACCGTTTCCCTACTTTCCGAGGGCTTCTGATACACACATGGGAGAGGACGTGGCAATATATAAAGAAAGCCGGCACCGTCATCTTGGGGATATCGATACTTCTATGGGCTATGATGACCTATCCCGGACTGGACGAAAAGGCTACAGTCAAGTTCGAGAACATGAGGGAAAAGGTCTCGAAGGAACTGTCTCAGGAAAAACAGGCCGAGATACTGGCAGAGATAGACGGAATAGAGGCCCAGGAGGCCCTGCGGCGTTCTTACGCCGGGCGAATCGGGACCGCTTTGGAGAGAGTGACGTCTTTCGCAGGGTTCGACTGGAGGGATAACATCGCACTTGTTGGAGGATTCGCCGCCAAGGAGGTCGTGGTGTCAACGCTTGGGACGGCTTATTCCCTAGGCGAGATAGATCCGGAGGAAAGCGGTGGTCTGGCATCCATAATAGAGAGATCTCCAGACTGGTCACCTCTCAAGGCATTGGCGCTGATAATATTCACTATGTTCTACGCCCCATGTTTCGTAACCGTGGTGTGCATCGCCAGGGAAGCAGGCTCGTGGAAATGGGCGGCCTTCTCCATGATATTCAACACACTTTTGGCCTATCTGTTGGCGGTGGCGGTCTACCAGGGAGGGACGTTTATACAATCCATAGGAGGGTAGATTATGGAAAAACTCGTAGTAGCCGTCATAGTGGCCTTCGCCGGATGGATCCTATTCAGGCGATTCAGATCGTTGGTAAAGGGAGGAGGCTGCGGATGTTCCGGTTGTTCCGGCTGCAAGACCTCCTCCAGCTGCAACGGCTGCGATATCCGAATCGATCCGGGAGAAGACGATAGAGAAAAGCCACAAGAATAGGCATCGAGAGATACATGCTATACTGATAACAAGAACCAGAATTAAAAAACATCGCAAAGGAAGGAAGGTGCTTTATGATGGAAAACAGAATACCCTTGATAGGAGAGGCTATGCCGGAGCTTAAAGTGGTAACAACCAGAGGAGAGAAGACCATCCCCAACGATTACGCAGGGCAGTGGTTCGTGCTCTTCAGCCACCCTGCGGACTTCACCCCGGTCTGCACTACCGAGTTCGTTGCTTTCCAGAAGAGATACGATAAATTCAAGGAGTTGAACTGCGAACTCATCGGAATGAGCATCGACCAGGTCTTCGCTCACATAAAGTGGGAACAGTGGATAGAGGAGAATCTGGACGTCGAGATCCAGTTTCCCATAATTGCCGACGACGGCACGGTCGGGAAACAGCTCGGCATGATACACCCCGGCAAGGGGTCCAACACCGTCAGGGCCGTATTCATAGTCGACCCGAACGGCATGATAAGGGCGATCCTCTACTACCCTCAGGAACTCGGCAGGAACATGGACGAGGTGCTGCGCATGGTCAAGGCCCTTCAGATAAGCGAGAAGAACGGGGTCGCCATGCCCGCGAACTGGCCGGAAAACGAGATTATCGGAGATTCTGTGATCGTTCCTCCGGCAAGTGACGTTGAAAACGCGAAGAAGAGGCTGACCGAGTACGATAACTTCGACTGGTGGTTCTGCCACAAGAAACTCGATTAAGATCGTCTCGAAAAAACGGAAATCCGGGAGAGGGTCCCCTAAGGGGAGCCTCTCCTTTTTATGTTGAACCCTCGGTCTTTCGCTGGTATAAATGGGGGATCAAACGTCAAAAGGAGATGGCGCCATTGGACTGGAGAAAGACGATCCCGCAGGGATTGAAGAACACCACCACCGAGCTTTACGTCAACACGGTAGAAAAGAGAAGTTTCTCCGTAGACTGCGCCCTGGGATCTAGCCCTATAGGGGCTCCATACGGCGTCGTATCCGCCTTCGGTAAGACTTTTGGAGAGGACCTTTCGTCTTACGTTCCTCCGTCGGAGAGACTGACCGAGCCTGTCTGCCGTTTCTGGAAAGGTCTGGTGTCTCCGGAGGAGCTGGTCTTCGCCAACGGGACGGACACCATCCTGGTGGTGCTGGCCAAGGCTCTGGGGGCCCCGGGAGGACGAATCTTGGGCATGGCTCCACAGTTCACCGACGCCCCGGTCCATTTTCAGCTTTCCGGATGCGACTTCAAAGCGGTGAATCTGGAGGGACCCTCCTACGAGATAGATACATACCGGCTACTGGAGGCTCTGGACGATTCGATATCGCTGGTCTACATAGATCGTCCACACAATCCTACGGGGCAGCTCATGTCCTTGGACGATCTGGAGAGGATAGTGACGGCAGCGGATAAAAGGAAAGCCCTGGTGATAGTGGACGAGGCTTATGGAGATTTCGTCAACGAATCCACGTCCTGTCTGAACCTGAAACAGGACAACATCCTCTGTCTTCGCAGTTTTTCCAAGGGATGGGGGATGGCCGGCATAAGGGGAGGATACGGGGTATTTCGATCTCCCTTTGCAAGGGATCTCTATCTGAGGGTCAGCCCTCCCTTCACCGTGGACGCACTGGCTTTCGCAGCCATACCTATGGCACTGGACGAAGCCGGTGAGTTTCTACCGTCCATGAGACGGGAGGTCGCCAGGCTGAAGAGAAAGACCATGGACACGATAACCGAGTCTCCCCGGTTCTCCGTGGCCAAGACCCATCCGTCGGTATCCATCATGATGGTGACCTACGACGACAGGGACGCAAATCTCTACGATATGCTGATGAAACATGGGATAAAGACCGCTCCCGGATCGGGTTTTCTAGGTATAGGCGACAATTCCGTAAGGTTGAGGGTTCCCCCGGAGGATCAATTCGAAGATTTCAGGACGAGATGGAGAGACATGGTCTCGTCCCTTCCCAGGTGATGTCGTGAAGTTAAGGGAGCGAAGCGCCGACTTGGTTATGTTCCTGGCGGTGTTCGCAACGTCTACGGGGTCCATCTTCGCCAAGGCGGCAAACGCTCCGTCCTTGACAGTAGCAGCATACAGGGTCGGCCTGGCCTCTCTCGTTCTGGTGCCAACGGCTTTCATGTTTCGAAGAGACGAGATAAGGTCCCTGTCCTCCAGGGACTGGAAAGATACGGTTCTATCCGGGACGGCGCTGGCGATCCATTTCGCCTCGTGGATATCGTCCCTGAGTTTCATCTCGGTGGCCAGCTGCGTGGTTCTGGTCAACACGGCACCTCTATGGGTGGCGATAATGGCCCCTTTTCTGACCGGTGAAAGGATAAACGGAAAGACTGCCGCCGCTATAGCCGTGGCTATATCCGGGGCCGTGATCATAGGCTGGGGGGATTTCTCCTCCGGCTCGGAGGGATGGAAGGGAGATCTTCTAGCCGTACTTGGAGCGATAACCATGGCCATCTACCTCCTGCTAGGGAGAAGGGTCCGGGAGAAGGTATCCCTGCTCTCCTACGTATCAGTATGCTACGGAACGGCAGCGGTCCTTCTGTGGGTCGTTGTTTTGATAGGACCCTATAGAGCCTGGGGGTTTTCCTCCGGCACGTGGTGGGCATTCTGGGGGATGGCCATAATCCCCCAGCTGTTAGGTCACTCCGCCTATAACTGGGCTCTCAGGTGGGTGAGTCCTTCGGTGGTATCGGTGGTGTTGCTGGGCGAACCGGTCTGTTCGTCGGTTATGGCGTTGTTCTTGTTCGGCGAGCCCCTGGGGCTCAAGACTATAACCGGTGGATGTCTCATACTTATAGGGGTTCATATGGCCCAGAGAGCCAAAAAGGACCTTTAACCTCAGTACAGGAGGTCCATGGCGGCCCTGTAACCGACCTCCATGGCCTCCTCCGCCCGGAAAAACTCCATGAAACGGATATGACCGAGTTTCGGTGCGATCAGTAGCTCCGGAGAGTCCACCTTAAGCTTGTTCTCCGTTATGGAGCTCTCCATGATGTTTATGGAGGTAACCATGACGTCTATCAAACCCGGTCCCTTGGATTTTTTCTTCTTCTCCTCGTCGTTCATGAGAGAGCTGATCTCGTCTATCAGAGAGTCCACCAGAGAGGAACCATCGCCTTTCTTGACCTTTTTTCTTCGAAGTCCACCGCCCGTTCTGTGTTCCTGTTTGCTTCCCACCACGTAACGGTTGAGGTCGACGGCTATTACGAACTCGGCCCCCAGGGATCTAACCACGTTTACCGGGACCGGATCCACCAGACCTCCGTCCACCAACAGGGCGTCGTCGGTGACGAACGGCGTGAACACTCCCGGGACGGCTATGCTTGCCCTTACCGCGTCGATGACGTCCCCGGACGAGAGGACGACCTCGCTTCCGTCCCTGAGGTCGGTGGCGACCGCCGCAAAGGGAACGGACAGATCATCGAAGGATCTGTCGCCCAAGATCCCTCTAAGGAGTTCCGTAACCTTTCTTCCGTCGACCAAGCCCGAGTGGGGGAAGACCACGTCGAAATAAGACAGCAACTGCAACAGGTCCATCTTGAGAAGCAACTCCTCCAGATGATCCATTCCTCCGGAAGCGTAGACGGCCCCTACCATGGCCCCTATGCTGGTACCGGCGATACATCCCACGGGAATGGATTTCTCCTCCAGAGCACGCAGCACCCCTATATGAGCACAGCCTCTAGCGGCCCCGCCTCCCAAAGCCAGCCCTATCTTAAGATCTTTCGATACGGCATCACGCAGATCTGCGGACAACCAAACCGCCCCTTTCCCTGAATATAGCAAGCAGGTCGGCCAGAAGCGCCTGGCCGGTCTCCTCTCTTCCAGCCCCGGGACCAACTATAGTGACGTCCTTCAGGTTGTCGGTCTCGTAGGTGATGGCGTTGGTGGCTCCCATGACTCCGGCCAGAGGGTGATCCAAAGGAAGCTCCATTGGAGACACCGAAGCTATCACATCCCGCCCCCTCCGCTCGACCTGCGCTATAAGCTTTATTCGATTTCCTCTATCCAGGGCGGCGATCACGTCGTCTCGGGATATCTCCGATATTCCACGCCTTTCGACCTGGTCCAACGATATGGGCTCTCCCATTATGACCGACGCTATTATCTGGGCTTTTACCGCCGCATCCCATCCGTCGACGTCGCCGGACGGATCGGCCTCGGCATATCCCCTGTCCTGAGCCTCCGAGAGGGCATCCTCGTATCCCATGCCCTCCTCCATCCTGGTCAGGATGTAGTTGGTCGTACCGTTTACTATACCCTGAACCTTCACGACGTCGCAACCGGCCATTGCCTCCATCGCCAGGTTGATGGACGGAGTTCCGCTGAGAAGGGCTCCCTCGAAACGGTAGGCCACTCCATGTCTGCTGGCAAGGTCGGTCAACTCAGGCAGAGCAACCGATACCGGCCCCTTGCTGGAACTGACCACGTGTTTCCCCGATTCTATAGCCCTCTTTATTATGGAGAGCCCCGGCTCCCCCGTAACTAGATCGGTAGGAGTGGTATCCACCACCACCGATATCTCGTCTCCCTTTAGGATCTCGTCGAGAGTGGCGGGAAGGGCGGATACCCCGGACAGGTTTTTCAGGTTAGCCATGGAATCGAGAACTGCCTCCAGGTCCAGCCCGGAAGGATCCCAAAGGGTTCCCTTCGATCCGGTTACCACTGCCTTTACGACCGGGATTATGCCGTATCTGATGGTCAGAAGATCCCTCTTTCTGATCAATATCCTGGCGAGCCCCTGGGCGACGTTTCCAAAACCGACCAAAGCTATTCCCAACTCCATGCTAATCCTCCTTTCTACGCCAAAAGTTCGGCGATCTGAACGGCGTTCAACGCCGCTCCCTTTCGTATGTTGTCCGAAGCGACCCAAAGATCCAGTCCGTTCTCCAGAGAGAGGCTCTCCCTTATCCTGCCCACATAGACCGGATCGGTTCCGGCTGCATCGGTGGCCAGAGGGTAGATCGATGAGGACGGATCGTCCTTCAAAACTATTCCCGGAGCATCGGCCAGTATCGCTCGAGCCTCGGAGGGAGATATTTTTCTTTCGAACTGGGCCGTTATGGAAAGAGAGTGCCCTCTCATCACCGGAACCCTGGTGCAGGTGCAGTCGACCTTAAGTTCCGGAGCCCCCATTATCTTCCTGGATTCGTTGACCATCTTCCATTCTTCGTCGGTGTATCCCTGATCGTCGAAGCTTCCTACCTGAGGAACTGCGCCGAAGGCTATCCTGTGAGGGTAGACGGAGGCCCTTTCGTCCGCCCCCTCGACGTTCCCGTCGAGCACCATCCTGCTCTCGTCCTCCAGCTCCACCAAGGCCTTCCATCCCGATCCCGACACCGACTGCAACGTCGTGACTATCATCCTGCTTAAGCCGGCCTCTTTATGGAGCGGGTATAGGGCCATCACACCGTGTATGGTAGAACAGTTCGGATTGGCTATTATACCCTTGGGACGATCCTCCACAGCCTTTTTGTTTATCTCCGGGACGACCAAGGGAACCTGAGGATCCATGCGCCAGGCAGAGCTGTTGTCCACGACGACCGCGCCCCTCTCAGCCGCTACAGGAGCCCATTTTCTCGAGGCATCCCCTCCGGCGGAGAATATGGCCACGTCTACACCGTCGAATCCCTCGGGTGACACCGCCTGCACTTCCCAATCCCGACCGTCGAATCTCACCTTTGTTCCGGCCGACCTAGGGGAGGAGAGAGGTCTGAAATCATCCACCGGGAAGCATCGGGCCTCCAAGGTGGCGATCATCTCCTTGCCGACCAGTCCTGTCGCTCCCAAAACAGCTACGCGCATAGTACGAACCCTCCCTCTAAAAATCGTCCGTGAAGCGCACGGACCGTCTCTTTTCCATCGGAAGCCTTTACGACGCAGGTAACCGACATGGCCGAGGGCAGAAGCATCTCCACCTTGACCCCAATTTCCTCCAGAACCGACAATATCTGAGAGGAGACCTCCGGATGGTTTGCAAGCCCGGCGCCTATTATGGAGACCCTGGAAAGCCCCTCTTCCCAACGCAATCCCGAGACATTCAACTCGCCACAGATCCTTAGGGTTTCCTCAAGCCTGCTCCGCCTTATGAGGAAGATGGCCCTTCCGTCCTGAACGACCAGCTGAGCCACTATACCTCTGTCGGAAAGCCTACGGGCGACGTTACACGGATCACAACAACCGTCGAAAGCGACCCTGGCTGCGTCGTCGTCCTGGGATACTGCCCTCACTGCGGCTTTTTCCTCTATGCAATCCCTCATGATCCAGGTCCCTTCCTTTCTCTCGTCGAAACTGGAGGCGACACACACGTTTATGCCACTCCTTATAGCCATCTCCACGCTTCTCGCCTGAAGTACCTTGGCTCCAGCCACTGTCATCTCCAGGCATTCGTCCCAGGAGAGGTTGTCCAGCTTGTAAGCTTTTTCCACTACCCTGGGATCGGCCGTGTATATTCCATCCACGTCGGTAAATATGTAGCAGCTTTCGGCTTCCAATGCCGCCGCAAGTGCTATGGCGGAAAGATCAGAGCCTCCCCGTCCCAGGGTTATTACGTCTCCGTTCTCGTCTATTCCCTGAAATCCCGCCACCACCGCGACCACGTTCCGGTCCATACAGGAGACGACCCTGCGAGGATCCACGGTCTTAATGCGCCCCTCGCCGTGACGGCCGAAGGCCCTAAAACCGGCCTGAGATCCGGAAAAGGATCTGCTATCTATACCAAGGTTCCTCAAGGCCATGCTCAACAGGGCTATGGACTGCTGTTCCCCCGTAGCCAGAAGCTGATCCAGCTCCCTTGGACAGGGTCCGTCGGGGGCGACGGAATGAGCGAGCTCGAGCAATCTGTCGGTGGTGTCTCCCATGGCCGAGACGACTACCGCGACCTTGCAACCTCTCTCCAAGAATCCCGATATCCTCTCCGAAACGGCTCTTATCTTCTCCGCCGAACCGACGGAGCTTCCGCCGAATTTCAGTACGACCCGTTGGCCATCCCTTTCCATGACTAGTTCCCGTCCTAATCGTGCAGCAAAGGAGCCGCTACGAAGGCTAGTCCCCGTTCCGTCAGGGCCCTGGCAGTATGGTTGACCGCATCGTGCTTGGAAAGATAGTCCCTCTCCAGCTTGTCCATCAGACCCTTTTCGAGGATCTCTGCTTTAGATATGAAATAATCGGTTATCGAGGAGGGGTAGGACAGATACCGCAGGACTCCGTCGTTATCGAAACAGAGACGTTCTCTCAATGAAATCACACTCCTGACTTTCTCGTTGGATGAGGATACAAAAAAACCGGGTCCACCTATTCTAGGCAGACCCGGTCAGAATGAGCTTTCTGGTGCGTACGTGCAGCTACGCGCCGACTCCTCTGGAAGGGTCGCCGAACTTAGTAGTGCACATCATAGTGGTTCCAAAAACAAAGAACTTGAAGTTCACGACGAGTTACCTCCCAAAAGAAGAATTTCCGCTTAATACGGATGTTGACGAGGATAATACATCAGCTATCCTGTAATGTCAACCCCCATGGGAACTAAGCTATGACGAAATCCTCGAAATCGCGGTAGACGTCATAGTCCTCCAGCTTCTCCTCCAATATGAGCTGGTCCAACCCTTCCTCCTCGGCTACCTCGTACACCATCATCTCGTCGTCGGTGTAGTCGGCGACTAAGCAGAGTCCGCCACGCTCCTTCAGATCCCTGAAGAGGGACAGCAGCTCTTCCATCTCTATCAGGCGGATGAAGAACAGGTCGTAATCATCGTCGTCCTGCACGGAGAGCCCCTCGCCCTGGAAGTAACGATCCATCCGTTCCCGCAGTTTCTCCGTCATATCGTCGTCCACGAAGATTCCGGTAGGACCTCCGTCGGGGTCCTCCTCGAAACTCCCCACATTGGCTCCATCGAGATAAAGATCACCTCTGTAGACAGGGTCGCCCTCTCCCGTCAACGATACCATGTCCCTTATCTGAACTCCGTGTATCTCGGCATGCTCAAAAGACACGACTACATCACTCCTCGAATTCGTCAAGATGATGAAGCTGATACTCTGTGGATATCTGCTGGACCACTATCCGCCCGGTTCCACCGCAATCCTGACAGGGACGACTGTCGTCGGGACCGTATATGAAGGCTCCCAGACCGGCACAGCTTTTACACACCCGGACTTTCATAGTCTCTTTGTCGAACGTCAGATTTTCGTTCAACTCGTCCAGGGCGAATTCGTCTTTAAGCACCTTCATCACAACTCGGCCGGATCCGCTACACTCGGGACAGCCGAACTTCTCGCCGCTTTTCCCTATGGCGAAACCGAGTCCTTTGCATTTCTTGCACAGCTTGACCTTCATGGTCTCCGGATCGTACTTCATCTTTATCTACTCCTTATCTATACGTACGGCGAAACAGAAAGAAAGTCGCCCTATCAAGACCGTCGGGCTCCATAACCAGCCTTTCCCAGGGGGCTATAAGAAATCCGACGTCCTCCGTTATCTCCCGAACCGATCCCATGCCGGAGAGCCTGGCTAGATCCCTATATATATCCATCATATTCGAGAGAGCCCGAAGGTCCAATGCGAGGACGTGAGGCGAGGCTTTGCCTGCCGCCTCTGCCAGCGATTCCGGAACATCCGGGCTATCGTTCAGGCTGTCGGGGCGCATGAGCCCCATCGCAAGACCATCGTCACCATATGCCATCACGGCTGTGACGGGTATATCCAGTGCCAGTCCATCCTTCCATCCTGGAAGATCGAGCCTCCTGATCCCGAAGGGCAGAGGAAGGGGCCTTGCCATGTCCACTAACCTTTTTCCAAGTCCGTTCGAGATCCCCTCCAGGAGAAGGCAGAATCCTGGAAAATCGCCCAGAAGACCACCGGCGTCGACTCCTAAGGACAAAGAGACGCGGCCATCCAATATGTCCAGCAGGTCGTTCTCGTCGAGTCCTATAAACCTGGCGTCGCCCAGCAACGGCCCCAGCTCTTCGCGGACCTCTCCTCCCAGTTTTGACGTCATGTCTCCGAACGAACCGGTCCAGGACATGAGACCTGCCATTTTCCCCTCTCCGTGAAGGGGAACCGGCTCCATAACCGCCAGCTCGTCTCGCCTCTCTTGGGACAACAATACGTCCGCCCAGTCGCTCCAACAGGAGAGGGTCGCCTTTTCGTCGTCCAAGGATAGCCCCCACTCCAAGGAGATCCGTTCGTCCGACGATAAATTCCCTGAGAGAACGACGAGATTCGTTGGGATCTGAACCCTGAGCCAATCGTCTCCCTCGGTCTTTCTGTTCGAGGCATCTCTCCTCTCACAGACCATAGTAGCCAATCTATAAGGATCTTCGGCAATTAGTACGACCGATCCCTCTCCCCCCCGCCATAGAGCAAGAGATACATTTCCGGCCTGTCCCTCCAAAGAGAAGATAGGCTTAAGGTTTTCCGGAAGGGTTACGTCGAGGGACCTCACAGCTATTCCCCTGCCCTCGGCCCAGGGTATCAAAGAAAAAAGGACCGATTCAACCCTAGAGGTATCGGCTATCTCTACCGCTCCGTGAAAGGAGCTCCGATCTATTCCCACTCCCGAGAGGGAAACTCGAAAGGCCCCTCTTCCCAGAACACCTTCATGCCCTTTTAAAAGAGACTCAAACCCCGAGCCTCCCGTTGTAATGTCGAACTCGGAGAGCCAGGCGGCTGCCACGTCGGATCTCTCTACGTGAAGCTCGACGAAGCCTCCTTCGTCGAGGCACAGGAAAACACCGGGATCGAGGGCAGACCCGGCTAAAAAGGAGAGGACCACTCCGACCGACAGGGAAAGGGCAATCCCGATCCAGAGTATCGATTTCCTCACAAAAGCTCAACTCCTAACGTCCCGTCTCCGTGTATGATAACATCTCAAGGTCCGTTCCCAGACCTATGGAACGATACCACAGAGAGAGGAGTTCTGCCATGTTCATCCTAGTCGTAGGATCGACGGATATAAGCAAAATACCGGGAATCTCAGCAGCGGGAGCAAATCTGGAGGTGCTTCCCTACACCGCTCCAGCCGACGCCGACATGATCTGGTGGGGAAGGCCCAGGGTGGTGGATTGGGTACCTCTGGACCCTCAGGGACATCCGACCCCGGCCATAATAACCAGAGCCGCCAGGATCGAAAGCGATTTTCCAGTGACGTTAGTGAAAGCCGGAACATCGGTTGCTCCCAAGGCCCCTTACGTGGAGACCGGTGCAACTCCGGGATTGAACCCCGGCAAAACGACGTCACTTCCGGACGGAGAGGAACTATTTGAAAGAGGCCGGGAATTGGCCCGAACCTTATCCTTAGACGATGGCCCACTGGTGATAGGAGAATCGGTCCCGGGAGGTACCACGACGGCTTCATTGGTCCTGGATGCCCTGGGATACAGGGGTATGGTCTCCTCCGCAGGCCCTGAAAACCCGACCGATCTCAAACGCCGACTGAGAGACGAAGCCTTTTTGCGACTGGGAATAAAACAGGGAGGTCTGGCGGATAAAGGACTTATAGCCTTGAAGGAATTGGGAGACCCTATGCAACCCATAGTGGCAGGGCTGATATCGGGAGCCCCCAGGGGGAAAGAGATCGTGTTGGCAGGAGGAACCCAGATGTTGGCCGTCGCGGCGGCGACAAGACACATGGGAATATCCAGGCCTATCACTGTGGCCACCACCTGCTACGTGACAAGAGACGAGAGCGCGGACTTCAACGGTCTGGCCGAGGCGATAGGAGTGAGTACATGGTCGGCACCTCTGGATTTCTCCGATTCGCCCTGGACGGGATTGAGCGACTACGAAAAGGGATACGTCAAGGAAGGAGCGGGGGCGGGAGGCGCCGTTTGGTACGCCGAGAGACTCGGGGTCTCCACCTCTCAGGTAATATCCAGGACAAAAAAGCTCTACGGCGCTATGGTCGAAACGAATGTATAAAAGGGATATAATGGACCTCGGAAAGCGATATTAACAAGAAGAGGAGAGAAAGACATCATGAGATACGACGCCATCATCGTCGGATCCGGTCCCGCTGGGATATTCGCGGCCATGGAGCTGGTGAAGACAGAGAAGAAAGTCCTCATTCTGGACAAGGGGAAACTCATAAAGGATAGGATCTGCCCGATAATAGCCGGCAAGGCCACCTCCTGCATAAATTGCCCCATCTGTAGCGTCGTCTCCGGCTGGGGAGGAGCCGGTTCCGCATCGGACGGGAAACTAACCATAACCACCGGTTTCGGGGGGAACCTGGAGGAATACATCGGTGAATCCGCCCTTCTAGAGCTGATAGAGTCGGTGGACTCCACCTTCGTGGAACACGGAGCCGATCCAAACTACTACGAGCCTAAGGGTGACATGGTCAAGGAAACCATCAGAAGAGCCGCCAGCGTAGGCATAAAGGTGCTTCCCGCAAAAATCCGACATATAGGCACGGACGCTTCCCGAGAGGTTCTTGACAACATGTACAACACCCTCAAGGATCAATGCGACATAAAGATGAACACCTTCGTGGAAGACATCGTCGTGGAGGACGGAGAGGCAAAGGGAGTGATCCTGAAGGACGGCACAAGATACGAGGCCGACACCGTCATAGCCACCCCCGGGCGGGACGGAGCCTCCTGGCTGGAAAAGGTGGTTCGTAGGCTGGAGCTTCCTATAGCCTCCATGCCGGTGGACATAGGGGTGAGGGTAGAGGTCCCCGACAGCGTATGTCAGGACCTGACCGAGGACTTCTACGAGGTGAAGTGCCTCTATAACACTCCGACCTTCGACGACCGCTGCCGTACATTCTGCATGAATCCGTCGGGATACGTGGTTTCGGAGTACAACAAGGGACACGACCTAGTGACGGTGAACGGACACAGTCTAAAAAACACGAAGTCGAACAACACCAACTTCTCCATCCTGGTGACGAAGAACTTCACCCATCCGTTCCAGGATCCCATAGGCTACGCCACCCATATAGCCAGGCTAGCGAACATGTTGGCTGGAGGGGGAATATTGGTCCAGAGACTGGGCGATCTCAAGGACGGCAGAAGGTCCACCACGTCCAGGATCGATAGAGGCATGATCGAACAGACCGGATCGGCCGAACCGGGAGACCTGAGCCTGGTGCTCCCCCACAGGCATATGACCGACATAGTGGAATTCCTGGACGCACTGAACGTCATAATGCCGGGGGTCAACCAAAACGACACGCTCCTGTACGGAGTAGAGATAAAGCTGTACTCATTGCGGATACAGCTAAATGACTCTCTGGAGGTTCCGTCCGTTAAAAATCTGTTCATGGCAGGAGACGGAGCGGGGGTAAGCAGAGGGATCATACAGGCCGCCTCCAGCGGCATCGTGGCGGCCCGATCGGCGATAAAAGCCATGGGATAAAGGGAAAGGAGGTCCGTCAAGGACCTCCTCTTTTTATCTAATCGTTGGATCTGCTTGTATCCACCACCGGTTTTATGTCTATCAGCGGGGTCCCATCCAGCATGTCGGGACCTCTGAAACAGATCTCCAATCCTTCTACCGAGATCACCTCCACCTCGGTCATACCTATGCCATTAGGCCGGTTCGGACTCCTGGTGGCGAATACTCCCTTCTCGCCGTCCAGCCAGTGAGCGTTAGCGGTCAGTTTCGCTCCTTCGGAACGATCGAACAGGAAGAGAAAGATCAACCTATCACAGCAATCAAGACCTTTCATGCCCTCTCTCCATTTTTCATCGAGGACGGCCACAGCCTCCACTTCCGGCTTGAAATGGCCCTGACGGGGTATTTCCTCTTTGCTCTTATAGGGGGATCTTATCACCCCCAAAGGCTCTATCTCGTGTTTTTCCCTCATCTTCCGACACCTCCTGGAACGACCACGGGGACCCCCCGATGGTCCAAAATGTCCACCTCCACGTCGTACACTTCCCTTATGGTCGAGACAGATACCTCCATCGGAGCGCAGCATCGCTCCACCTTTCCTCCCTTAAGGAAGAGACACCTGTCGGCATATCTCATGGCTCCGTTCACATCGTGTATTGTCGTCACAGCCGCCAGGCCGTGGCCGTGAACCACGTGGGCCACTATATCCATGAGCTCGAGGCGGTTTTTCATGTCCAGGCTAGCCGTGGGCTCGTCCAACAAGAGGACCGACGGATCCTGGACCAGAGCCCTGGCCACAGCGACCTTCTGTCTCTCCCCTCCGCTAAGCCTGTCCAGATAGCGAAGTCTGAATGGCCCCAGATCCAGAAGGGATAAGACGCTCTCCACCACGTTAAGGTCCTTATCGGTGACGGACCAGCCGAGATGAGGCCTTCTGCCCAGGAGGACCGAATCGAACACCGTCATCCTCTGAGGCTGGGTGAACTGAGGGACGTAGCCCATGGCCCTGGCGATATCCTCCCTGGACATGGACGATACCTCCACTCCGTCAATCGAGACAACCCCCTCGTGAGGTTTCAGTATGCCGTTCAGACATCGGAGCAAGGTGGTCTTTCCTACCCCGTTAGGCCCCATGACGGCGAGCATCTCGCCGGAAGACAGGGAAAAGGAGATGTCCCTGAAAACCCAGTCCTTACCCCAACGGAAACCGAGTTTTTCGACCTTTAGCAACATCATTTTCCTCCTCTCAACAACAGCCACAGGAAGGCGGGAGCTCCCAGAAAGGAGGTCAGCACCGCCACAGGCAATACATGGGGAGATAGGATCTGCCTGGCGGCGGTGTCGGCCAGAAGCAGGAGCAACGCCCCGGCGACGGCGCTGGCGGGAACAAGATAGCGATAATCGTCCCCTATCATCCTCCTTATAGCGTGGGGACAGACCAAGCCTACGAAACCGATGACCCCCAGATAGGATACGGTTATCGAAACGATCAAGGCGGAGATCACCAATCCTCTGAGTCTCAACCGGGAAACGTCAACCCCCAACCCCCGTGCGGTCTCGTCTCCCGCCTCTACTGCGTTGAAGTCCCAACGTCGAAGAAAGAAATAGCCTCCGGCGGGAAGCAGGACGGCGGTCATCACGGCCAGATCCTGCCAGTCGGCCCTGGCCAGGTCCCCGAAGGTCCAGAACACTATGGCGGCCAACTGCACGTCGTCGGCGAAGTACTGGAGAAACATTGTGCCGGCGGTGAACAAAGACCCCAGGGCCACGCCGCAGAGGACCATGGTCTCAGGAGCAGCTCCTCTCGTCGCGGATATCGCCAGGATCACCGCGGTGGCTACCATACAGAAACAAAATGCCCCGATCGCCACGATGCCGGGACCAAAGGACAGAAGCCAGTAAGGCGCTCTTTCAGACAGATTCCCTATCAACATGACCGTCAAGGCGGCACCGAAAGCTCCGGCATGGGAAAACCCCAGGGTAAAGGGAGAGCCCAGGGGATTTCTGAGAATGGCCTGCATGGCCACTCCCGACAGGGACAACCCTGCTCCGGCAACGACGGCTGCGATAGCCTGAGGGAGCCGAATGTTCCATAATATCAGGGACTCCCTGCCCTCCGACAACCCCAGCAGCCCTCTGATAACCTGGGACACCGTCATCCCGGAGACCCCCACGGAGAGAGACAACATAAAAGCCGATAGGGTCAAAGCGATGAGCCCCAAAAGGAAAAGCCGCTTTTTTCCGGCATACTTTTTATAGGAAAGAGAGACCTCGACTCTGTCCAGATGCATGGCGGTTAGATCTCTCCCGGCACGAGCTTACGGAATACCTTGCCTTTAAAACAATCGTTCAAATCGGAGAAGACCGGTTCTCCGACGAGAAAAGCGTATATCTGGTCGGCCTTATCTCCGGGATCCACGTCCTCGAATCGATCGGGAAAGAGCAACGAACCCACGAAATAAGCGTCCGCCAGGATGTTGCCGAAGTTCTGGGTATACCAGTTATAGGGCAATACCCCGTAGATCTTGCCTTCCTCCACGGCAGAGAGCCCTCTCCACAGAGGATCATCGGCCAATTCCTTCAAAGCGCCCCCTCCGACCGCCGTTATGGTGGACAGATCGACGAAGATGAAACTCGGATCCCATTTCAACAGGGCCTCCTTGGAGACCACCGCATGTCTGGCCTTGGCCCCCTTGCCCTCTGCCGCCACGTTCGCCACTCCGGAAAACAAGAAGGGAGGATAATTAGGCTCTGTGGACAACAATCCGTGAGGACCTCTGAAAGCTATTCCTCCCACGTAGGCGGACCCCTCTATAGAAGCCCCAGCGGTCCTCGTTTTAAGGTCTTCTATGACGGATTCGAAGAAATTCACCACTTCCTTCGCCCTGTCGGAAACATCGGTCACCTGCCCCATTATGGAGATGGACTCGTACAGTCTCCGCCTCTTTCCTGCCAGATTTCCGTAGTCCAGGGCGACGACGGGAATACCGGTCTTGGACTGGAGACTTTCGGCTTCGTCGCCGGTGCAGCCGGTTTTGAATATCACCTGAGGGGCGGGATCCAGAGAGAGAATCAACTCCGGACTGTCGTTGCCTCTGAACTCGCCGAACAACGGCAGGGTCTTATATTCCGGTCTGGCAATGGCGTAAGGTCTAGCGTCGAAATTCTCAGTTCTCCTCTCTATGCTGTCAACCGCAACGACTTTGTCCTCCAGTCGAAGATAGGTGGCCAATCTGAGACATCCCGATCCGGAACAGATTATCCTGTCTACCTCGTCGGGGACCTCTACATCTCTACCCAATCCGTCCGTCACAGTGGCGGCGTAAGAGGTTACAGCCCAAAGCATAGAAAATAAGGCGATGGAAAAGGCTACAGTTCTTCTCAAGTGGTACATCTCCTTTCAAAATATATCTCAGCCTACAATGATAGCACGAAAGCAAGATCTTGTAGTACCAAAAAGACGAAATCGACGATAGACTTTTAGAAGGAGACACTACAACAGTAAGGGGATGAATGAAATTGAAAGAGAACAGTTTCGTATTTCGAGGCGAAGAGGTGCTTATCCCGGAGATGGATGGGATCGAACTACCTCGGGGACTTGATTACATATCTACGGGAAAGGTCGATGGCGTGGGCACGTGGAGAGAGCTCCACGTGGAGACCGACCTGAAAGGGTGGAGGGCCGTACCTAGAAAGGGCCTGTGGGAACTGATAGGAGAGATATCCTTCGCGAAGGCCAATCGTCTCTACGCCGAGATGGATTGGCGTAAAAACAGCCGATTTTGCGGCAGATGCGGCACTCCCATGAAGGACGGAGAGGACAACGGCCGGGTCTGTCCGAAATGCGGTTACAGAATATACCCTATAATCTCCCCCGCCGTGATAGTCGCGGTGGAGAGGGGAAACCGTATTCTCCTGGCCCATAATTCGGCCTTTCCCTCCGGCAGGTACAGCGTCCTGGCGGGTTTCGTGGATCTGGGAGAAAGCCTGGAAGAAACCTTGAAGAGAGAGATCAGGGAGGAGGTCGGAATAGAGATATCGGACATAAGCTATTTCGACAGCCAATCGTGGCCATTTCCTAGATCACTAATGGTGGCCTTTCAGGCTCGATGGGCCTCCGGCGAGATAGAGGTCGACGGCAAGGAGATAGACAGTGCTGGCTGGTTCGCTCCCGAGGATCTTCCCGAGATCCCCGGAAGCGTCAGTGTATCACGAAGATTAATAAACGATTTTATCAGGAGAAACTCCTGATCTACCTCTCCAGAGCCATGACTTGGTCCATGTCCTTGTCACCCCGGCCGGATAGGTTGACCAGGAGGATCTCGTCGGATCCCATCCGGGGCAGCCTCTTCACAGCGTATGCCAGGGCATGGGAGCTTTCGAGAGCCGGTATTATCCCCTCGGTTCGACAGAGAAGATGGAAGGCATCGAGGGCCTCCTCATCGGTTACAGCAACGTAGGTGGCCCTGCCGCTGTCCTTGAGGTAGGAGTGTTCCGGCCCCACACCGGGATAGTCCAATCCGGCGGAGATAGAGTAAACCGGAGCGGGATCTCCGTTTTCGTCGGTAAGAACGTAGCTTTTGAAACCGTGTATCATTCCCGGAGCTCCTACGACGAGGGTGGCTGCGTGCTGTCCCGTCTCCAACCCTTTTCCGGCTGGTTCCACTCCCGTTATAGCAACAGAGGCATCGTCGAGAAAACCGGAAAAAAGGCCGATGGCATTGCTGCCTCCTCCGACACAGGCCACTATCTCGTCGGGTAGACGCCCCTCTCTGTCCAGAATCTGTTGTCGGGCTTCTCTGCCTATGATGCTCTGGAAGTGACGGACCATGGAAGGATAGGGAGAGGGTCCTACCGCCGATCCTAGAAGGTAGAAAGCGTCGGGATCCTCTACGTAGGCGTTCAGGGCAGCGTCCACCGCGTCTTTCAGTACTCCCTGTCCCTGGGTCACCGACACCACCTTCGCCCCTAGCAGATTCATTCGGCTGACGTTGGGAGCCTGGCGTTCCACATCCACCGCTCCCATATAGACCACGCATTCCATACCCATCAGGGCCGCCACAGTGGCGGAGGCGGTTCCGTGCATACCCGCACCGGTCTCGGCTATGAGACGGGTCTTTCCCATCCTTTTAGCCAATAGAGCCTGTCCTATGGCGTTGTTGATCTTATGGGCCCCGGTATGATTCAGGTCCTCCCTTTTAAGGAATAGGCGGCCCCCTCCAAGTTTATCTCCGAGATTAAAGCACTCGGTAATCGCGGAGGGACGTCCTACGTACTCTCTCATAAGGCGCATATATTCCCTCTCGAATTCCGGGTCCGACGAGGCCTCGAGGAAGGCCTCGGAAAGTTCCTCCAAGGGCCTCTCCAACGATTCCGGGACAAATCTTCCACCAAAAACTCCATAGTATCCTTTTTTCGCGGCGTTATCGACGGTCGTGACGGTCATTTAAATCTCCTCCATATCTCTAAATTTTGGATCCGAATAAAGAAAGGGCCGCTCCCCCGATCAGAGGGGCGCGGCCCTTAAATGAAAAGCCGCGGCAGCATCTGCCACCGCGGCTGAAAGCACAGCCTGAGACGCGGTGGACCTAGGTCCACCACCACCAGCAAAGCATCGAATTGTCAGTCATGGGTTTAGAGTACATAGCCTTCCACGGCCCTTCGATGAATTTTGAAGTATGATACACCTCTTCAATCCTCCGGTCAACGGGAGAAAATCAAATCAGCCCCTTTTCCCTGTATATCGGCTCAGCCAGACTCCAGAGGAGATCGCCCCTCTTGAGCAGGACCAACCCTATCAGGAGACAGACCGCCCCTCCGATGGCCAAGGTAACCCTGGCTCCGATGAAAGAGGCCACCGTCCCTGCCACGAGGCTTCCGATAGGGGCGGTCCCCGTCAGGGAAACAACGTAAAAGGACATAACCCTGCTCCTCTTGTCCTCGTCCACCAAGGTCTGTATCACAGTGTTCCCCGCCACCAAAACCGACACCATGCCGAACCCCACCGCGACTATAAGCAATATCGACATAGGAGCCCATAGGGAAAGGGAGAAAGCGGCCAAGGAAATGCCAAAGAAAGAGAGAGATATGGCCATAACCCTCATGAGCCCAACCGGGGTCTTCCTGACGGCCAGCCTTATCGATCCGGCCAGGGCTCCGAGCCCGGACGCACCGGTCAACAGACCGAGAAGAGTGGGACCGCCGTGTAGGATCTCCTTGGCGAATATAGGCAAAAGGACCAGATAGGGCAAACCGGCGAAGCTCAGTAAAGCCAGGGATATCAGGACGTCCCTTATGGGAAGAAAGGAACGGACGTAACTGATGCCTGAGAAGAATCCCTCCCAAAAGGGTTCCCGCTCCCGAGAGACCTCCTGAGGACGCAAACGAAGAGCCATCAAAGCCGCCAAGGTGGCCAGATAACAGGCGCTGTTTATACCGAAACATATCCCCTCTCCGAAGGCGGCTATGCAAAACCCCGCTACCGATGGACCTATCAGTCGGGCTACGTTGAACAGAGAGGAGTTGAGCGCCACGGCGTTTCCCAGGTCCTCAGGCCGATCCACGAGCTGAATGACGAAGGTCTGACGGGCCGGGAGCTCGAAAGCGTTCACTACCCCCAACAAAACCCCTAACGCCAAAACATGTATGTAATTGACGGCTCCTGTAAGGGTCAGTCCGGCAAGAACCCCGGCGTGAACCATGCAAAGGGTCTGGCAGATCACCATCAGACGTTTCAGATCCCAGCGTTCCATCAAGACCCCCGCAAATGTCGAAAGAAAAAGCAGCGGGATCTGACTGGCGAAATCCACGGCCCCTAACAAAAAGGCCGAGTCTGTCAAACGATATACCAGCCAACCCATAGCGACCCTTTGAATCCAAAATCCCGTCAAGGAAATGCCCTGACCTGTGAAAAAAAGCCTGTAATTCCTTGACCCAAGGGCGGAAAATGCCCCTATCTTCACCAAAGACATCAAGATTCCCCCAATCTCGATTATCAAGCCAGAACATGATAGCATAAAATGGATCCATACATTCGTCAAAAGACGAAACTAGCCACAACAGGACAAAAAAGCAGATGATCCCATGCATGACCTCTTCCATTCCTGATGATAGGATTTTCCCAGATCCTCAGGTTGGGAAGTGATCGTATGGCTGGATATTATCTAATGCCACCGGTAAACCTCATGGGAAGAGGGAGCCTTCAAAAGACCGGTTCCTGGATGGAGAAACTTGGCGGCAGGAAAGCTCTTATAGTGGCATCGATAGGGGAATACGGAGAGCTCCAGGGCTCCATGGTCCTGGAGGTCCTGAAGGCCCATGGTCTGGAAGGCGACGTATTCCCAGGTACGGGGCCGAACCCCACGGACGTGATGGTGGAAGAGGCGGTAGGCAGATATTTCGGACAGAGATGCGACTGTCTCATCGCCGTCGGAGGCGGAAGCGCCATGGACTGCACAAAAGCAGCATCGGTATCCATCGGAAGGATAGACGAAAAATCCGGAAAAGGAAAAGACAGGAAAGACAGACCGCCTTTCATCGCCATCAACACCACCGCCGGAACCGGCAGCGAGGCAACCAGTTTCGCGGTCATAACGGACAGCGAAAACCACCGCAAGATAACCGTACAGGACTGGACCCTCATGCCGGACGTATCGATCAACGATCCGGACCTGATGCTATCCATGCCCCCGGGACTTACAGCCGCCACAGGGATGGACGCCCTCTCCCATGCAGTGGAGGCCTACGTTTCCACGGAGGCGTCGCTTTTTTCCGACGGCATAGCCCTTCAGGCAATAAGAACCATATTCCGCTGGCTCCCTATGGCGGTACGCTACGGAGACAGCATCGAGGCGAGAGAGGCCATGTGCAACGCAGCTTTCATGGCAGGGGTAGCCTTCAACAACGCCGGTCTGGGCTATGTCCACGCCCTTTCCCATCCGATAAGCGCCATGTACGGAGCTCCTCACGGACTGGTAAACGCCATATTGCTTCCGGTAGTAGAGAGATACAATCTACCGGCAGCTGCCACCAAGATGGCCACAATGGGATCGGTGATAGACGAAGCCACCTACGACAGATACGGCATAGACCACTCCGGTTTCAGGACAGCGGAAAAAGCGGAAAAGGTAGTGGAGGCCATGGCCGATCTGGCGAAGGAGATAGGCATAACAGGTGGACTGTCCTCCCTGGGAGTTACCGAGAATTCCATAGACGATCTGGCTTTAGCCGCCTCGAAGGAGGCCATCGGGATCAACAACCCCCGCAAGGGGGTCCTACAGGAGATAAAGGAGCTCTATATTCAGGCTCTTTAAGGAATCAAGCGCCCCCCAAAGAAGGCGCCGCCTCTCGAGAGGCGGCGCCTTCTTTGGTAGAATGGAGTCTCCATCGGCACATGCCGACGAGAAGAAAGATAACGGAGGAGATCTCATGCTGCTAAGAAAGGAATTCACATTCGACGCCGCCCACAGGCTCGAGAGATACAGGGGAAAATGCGAAGCCCTTCACGGCCACACCTATAGATTAGCCGTCACACTGGACGGACATAGCGACGACGAGGACATGGTTTTCGACTTCACCGAGCTGAAAAGGATCGTTTCGGAAAAGGTCCTGACCGAGCTGGACCACGCCTATTTAAACGACGTCATGGATCAGCCGACGGCGGAGAACATAGCCTTATGGGTATGGAGAAAACTGGAAGAATCGGTCAAAAGACCGAACTGCGAGCTACACTCCGTGCAGATCTGGGAGACCGCGACAAGCTCCGTGATAGTTTTCCGAGAGGACGTGGAGTAACCATGACGACCTGGTTTCACCGTTTCAGGTCGACGGCGGAGCTGAAGAAAACTCTGGAGGAGATAGGCTGCGACCCGGGGGCACTACCCTATTTCAACGACAAGAGAGATCTGACGGCCCTCAGGATATCCGACGTAGACACCAGAGCGGCCAACGCACTCAAACAGGAGATGCTCTCCCGTGGTGGAGACGTGGCAGTCCAT
The DNA here is from genome assembly GCF_021568855.1 of Dethiosulfovibrio russensis. Classification (NCBI taxonomy): domain Bacteria; kingdom Thermotogati; phylum Synergistota; class Synergistia; order Synergistales; family Dethiosulfovibrionaceae; genus Dethiosulfovibrio; species Dethiosulfovibrio russensis. The sequence goes on from NZ_JAKGUG010000012.1 coordinate 27,293, forward strand.
CGTCACGCCATAGACAGAGGAGTAGAACGCTGCGATTGTCTCCTGTTCGGGACGGACAAACAGATAGCCCATCTTGCGGAAAAGCTGGTCGTCATGCCCTACTGGGGACTGGATCAGGTCCGAAAGGAGATACTGGATGCCATGGCGGGAAAGAGGAAGAGAAGGCGTCTTCTGACCCTGCCGGGAAACAAAGTACTCCAGCTCGGCGACAGGACTAAGCTCATGGCCATAGTGAACCTCACGGAGGACTCCTTTTTCTCCAAGAGCAGGGCCGGTTCGACCTCGGAATGTCTGAAAAGGGTGGAGACCATGATCGAGGACGGGGCGGACATGCTGGATCTAGGAGCCGAGTCCACCAGACCGGGCTCGCTGCCTGCGGAGGCCGAAACGGAGATAAGTCGACTGGTCCCGACGGTGGAATCCATCAGGAAGGAATTCCCCCATCTTCCCATATCGATAGATACCACCAAGTCGGAGGTAGCCCGGGCCTGCGTCGATGCCGGAGCGGACATACTGAACGACATATCTGGACTGGGATTCGATCCGGAGCTAGCCTCCGTGGCGGCGACCTCCGGGACTCCGCTGGTGATAATGCACATGAAAGGGGTCCCCAGGACAATGCAGCGGGAACCCCATTATGGCTGTCTCCAGAAGGAGATATGCGATTACTTTCGAGAGAGGACGAAGCTGGCTAATAAAGCCGGAGTTCCAGAGGGCCAGATAATCCTGGACCCCGGAATAGGCTTCGGAAAGACGGCATCCCATAACCTCGATCTGCTCTCCCACAACGAATTCTTCCGATCGCTGGGGTCCCCGATTCTCATAGGCCATTCCCGAAAAAGCGTATTCGGAGCTGTCCTCAAGGGGGCTCCCACGGAAGAGAGACTGGAAGCCACCCTGGCCGGGACAGCTCTCTGCGCTTGGCAGGGAGTGGAGATCATCAGGGTACACGACGTCAAGGCCAACCGTCGCGTGCTGGACACGATAGAGGCGATGAAAGACCCGGATAGGGTCGACTGATCAGATATCTCCGAAGAGCCAGCCCTCCAAGGTGATCGGCCTGCCGGGACGAAGCCCCTCCATTTCCCTTCTCAGGTCGCCGAGGAGGGCCGCTCTCTCCGCGAAGGCGTTGTGTCGGTGGATACTCTCGAAGTTCTCCTGTCTGGCTAGGACGAAAACCCCGTCGGGAAGGTCGGGAGAGACCTCCACCACGTTTCGTAGCATTTCCCTCACGACGTCCTCAACGAATCGAGGATTGCTGTGAGCCTTGTTGACAACGAAAAACTCGTCCGGTCTTTTGAGAAGCTCGTATATCTCGGAACTCATGGACGCCTCGGCCAGGTGGACCAGGTTCTCCGCCCTTATGGTACCGGCACCACCGATCATCAATGTGGCCCGTCCCCTCTGGTTGTGGGACGCCAGGGGCAACACGTCTACGATACGCTCCGCCTCTTCCTCGCCATATCCCTGGGATATCAACAATCCCTTGGAATGGGCGCGGACCATGTCCTGGGCGCAGGGACAGACGGTCAAACCGTCCACCTCCACCCCTGATATCGTTCGGCATACGTTTCCGTCGCAGGCGGATATCCCTATAAAATTGTAGATCTCCTGGGTCGTCTTTCCCGATATGGGCGCGTGCTTTTTCAGTGGGAAATGGGCCTTTATCCGGACCTCCGATCTAAGAGCCTCCTGCCGCTCCATCACAGACGAGGCCAGACGCTCCGCCATGGTCTCTATGTCGGGAGCGACGGAACCGGCGGCGTCCTCCGCCGCCTGCTCCAATATCTCGCTGAAACGGGACATATGGACGCCGGCCCTTGCCCCGTCAAGATCCACGAACAGATCCATGGTCGCATAGAAAAGGGAGACCTTCCCCTCCGTCTCGAGACGTATTATCCTCTCCAGGCCGGTCACACCGACCCGCCCCAAAAACAGAGGGACCTCGGGGACACCTTTCTGCACATCCCTATCAAGGGAAAATCGAAGAGATCTCTCCACCTTGGTGACCCCTTGGGCATCCACCAGACCCCTTAGATCGGAGATGGTCTTCCCTAGGACGGGGTGGACCAGGTCGGGGGCAATCTCGGCGAGAGGGACCAACACGAAAGCCCTCTCCTGCATCCTGGGATGGGGAACGGTCAGTTTATCTTCTCCCAAGACCAGATCGTCGTACATTATCAGGTCGACGTCTATAGGTCTCGGTCCGTTCCTGAAGTTGACGGTTCTTCCCATCCGCTGTTCGATCCATTTCGCCAGATGGAGGACCTCCATCGGAGACAGGTCCGTTAGGATCTCGCAGGCACCGTTGAGAAAGAGGGGTTGATCCTCGTATCCGATCGGCTCGGTCTCGTAGAACGACGAGACCGCCACGACCTCCACCTTGCCCTGAAGATATTGAAGCGCCTGTAGTATATTGCCCTGACGGTCGCCCAGATTGGCTCCCAGGGCCAGAAAAACCCTGTGTTTGCGATTCATCTTTGGACCTCCTAGTCGTAATCGCTGATACTCACGTTGGGGATAATTGTAACAGAAGGGAGAGGGACTGATGACCATCGTATCTTTCAGAAAATGCAGTTCCTACGAAGGTATAAAGGACGTAATAGCTCGAACGATAGACGATCTGGGAGGGATGAGGCGATTCGTTTCCCCCGGCGATTCTGTGCTCATAAAGCCGAATATGCTGGGAGCCTACTCTCCGGACAGGGCCGTAACCACCCATCCGTCCATGGTGAAAGCAATGACGGAAATGATATTGGACTGCGGAGGCAAACCGACCATAGCAGACAGCCCCGGCATAGAGAAATTCTCCAAGGTAGCGGAGAAAACCGGCATAGCCCAGGTAGGCAAAATATTGGGGGTTCCCGTCGTGCCTCTCGGCGACTCCCGGCCTGTTCCAGGCAAAAGGGACGATCGTTTCAGGGGGCTCGAGATCTCAGCCCTGGCATTGGAATCGGACAGAATAATAAACCTTCCTAAGCTGAAAACCCACTGTCAGATGACCTTGACCATGGGGGTTAAAAACCTGTTCGGAACGGTGGTGGCCCAGAGAAAGGCGGCCTGGCACTACAGAGTCGGACTGGATAGAGAGAACTTCGCCCGGCTGCTTTTGGAGATATGGACGACATTGCGCCCCGGCTTGACCGTAATGGACGGGGTGATCGGCATGGAGGGCAGAGGTCCGTCCAACGGATCGCCAAGACGGTTCGGCACTGTGGTGGCCTCGGACAACGCTCTGTCCATGGATCTTGTAACGGCCGAGCTAATGTCCTTGGACCGATCGAATTTTCCTCTGAGAAAGGCGGCCGAGACGGCTGGCATGGTCCCGAAAAACATACGGATAAAGGGAGATCCCATCACAGGGGAAACCTTCGAAAAGGTTCAACTTCCTCCGCCCGACTCGCTGAGGCTTCTGCCCTCCTGGATGGACCGTTTCGGAAGGGAGCTCCTGGCGGCCAAGCCGGAGCAGGACCGAGAAAGCTGTATCCTATGCGGTAGATGTGTGGAGATATGTCCCGCCGACGCCATAACCATGAGAGGTAGCCACCTGGTCTTCGACTACGGAAAGTGCATAAGGTGCTACTGCTGCCATGAGATGTGTCCCGCCGACGCCATAAGACTGAGACAGAATATCCTCCTAAGAGGTCTGGAAGTCCTGGGTCGCTAGAACCATTTGCACCTGAACGGCATAATCCTGTAATATGAGTCTGAAAAGACAGCCCACCGCCCAAGGAGGCACTGAGATGCCCCAACCCTCGGAAAGCTTTCACGAGACAAAGGAAAAGATAAAGAAATCCGTCGAGGAGATGCGTCGGTCTCAGCTCACCGCTACCCTTGAAAAGCTGGCGAACCGATCTCCTAGGGTACCGGAGATATCGACAGTAGAGATATGGCCCGAGGGAGATCAGGAAATCGGAAGAAAATACGTGGTCGTCAAGTGCGCCTATAGGACGAGGACTTCCGGAGGAGCTACCGGGCTGGTCGTCTTCCTCGCCGACGAGACCCTGGGAGAACCGGAGCTTCTGTGCCTCTGGACAGGCTACGGAGGCGGACTGGGAGAGGCGGACATAGACGCTTCATGGCAGGCCCTGGCCATCCTCATGGAGAGGCTCGAGGCCCCTCAGGACAAGCTGCTCCACGAAAAGACCATGGAGACATTAAAAAAACGGCTGTCTCCTCCTACTGTCAACCGTATGGCATCCGACGATGAGGACAGACGAAGACAGGTCATGGAGGACCTCCAGCACGAACTGGAACGGGAGCTAGGGCTGAGTCTGGAGATGAAGTTCGGAATAGAGAAGGCCACTGGGGAGGACCTCGGCAAATTCAGAGAGAGTAGAGAGGAAAAGAGAGAGAAAAAAGAGGAAAAATCCAGAACGGACTCCGCCGAGATAGACCATCTGACTCTGCTGTGCGGCGTAGTGGTGGATCCGGTCAGAGGTGAGCCGGTCTCGACCCTTCGACCAGGCGACACTATATACGTCAACATAAAGGACGGCTCCGCCATAGCTCACGCCCTAAGACAGGTGATGACGAAGGGGAACATCGACAAGATCCCTGTAACGCTTCTCTCGACGAAAACTACCGAGACCGGCAACGTCGAACTCAAGGTCGAGCTGTCGGACGGAATATACGGTAAGGCTCTGGCGGGAGAAAGCTACAAAATATCGGTATTAAGGGAGGACAGCTCACCGAGGATAATCGGGTTGTCGTTTTATCAGATGCTGTTCGCTCTGACGATGGCGGGACTGCTGATGATAATAGCGGTGCATCTGCTCATCGACTGACATCAGAATGGGAGACGGGGAGAAGAAGATGGAGAGAAAAAAGCTGAAAGCGGACGAAAAAGCGTTTCACATGGTCATCGACAGGATCATCGCTCACAGGATACGCCCGGGAGACAAGATCTACGAACCGGACCTGGCGGAAGGGCTTCAACTAAGCAGGACCCCAGTAAGGCACGCCCTCAGCCGTCTCGTGGCCGAGGGCGTCCTCGAGAAGACCAGGGGAAAAAGAGGCTACACCCTGCCGATACTGACCCAGCAGGACATGGAGGATGTATTCGACGTCAGATCATGCCTGGAGGGCAAGGCAGCCTACCTAGCAGCACGAAGGAGGACCTCCGAGGACCTCTCTTACCTCAGAGAACTCAACGAAAGAGAGCGATCCCTCTACCATCTGGGACAGAGAAAGGAAGAGTACGCAGAGGTAAACGAACTCTTCCACTCTAAGATCGTCGATATATCCAGAAACGAATATATATCCCGTTACTTCCGCCAGGCATACTGGCGTTCCTCGCTGTACACCTTCCATTTCGGGCTCTTCTACAACACCGACATGATGGGCTCGGAACAGTCCTTTTCCGATAAAGGACACCACACATATAGAGAGCACAGGAAAATAATAGACGCGGTAGACTCCGGCGACTCCTCCCTTGCCAGAGAGCTGATGGAGGACCACATCCACAACACCATCAGGAGAAGAGGACTGCAGGTCTCCCCTCAATAGGGGAAGGCCATCCTGCCGGACAGATTGGACTCGGTCAGTCGTTCCAGATCCCTCTCCACCAAGATCGTGGGATCGACCATGCGACCACCGACCGATACACCGAAATGAAGATGAGGACCGGTCACCCTTCCGGATCGGCCGGTCTTACCTATCACCTCACCGGATCGAACGAACTGCCCCTCCCTCACATCGATCTCGGACAGATGAAAATACATCGACACCACCGACCCCCCATGGTCGACATAGATCGACTTGCCCGCGTAATAATGATCTCCGGTGAGGACGACCCGTCCAGACGACGCGGACTTTACAGGAGTTCCCACCGAAGCGCGATAATCCACCCCTCCATGACGGCTCCTAGGGATGCCGTTGTAGATCCGTCTTTTCCCATATACGCTGGTGACAATTCCCGAGACGGGACGAACCATCGGCAAGGACCAGTACAACTCGGGAGAATGGGCTCTCAATACCTTCCTGACGGCCTTTCTCTCTCTGGCTATCCTGTCGCGCTCCGAGCCGGGGGGATTCACCATGGCGGGGGGAACCGAAAGCCTCTCGGCAGGGTATGATTTTGAAATAACGTCTATCTTCCACCGAGACATGTAGTTGACCCCTTTCGACCTCACCCATATCTTAACCACATCTCCCTTGGCAGACGATCTGGCGACATCTGTTCCCAAAAGAGCGACCCCCTTCGAAACTCCTCCCTCCGCAACGGACAGCGACATGGGGTAATTCCTACCCCTCCAGGATAAAGTACTTTTCTCCACGTCCCCACTTACAGTCAGAGAAACCACGAAAGGCTCTCCCAAAGACACCTTATCGGGAGCATCGAAAGAGACCTCCAATGCCGAAGCACCGGATATCGTCCATAGAGAAAGCAAAACGGACAGAGAAAACTTCAGTCCCGTCCTCATCCGTCCGAACCCAGTTGAAAGCGACACGAAACCAACTCCTTCCTAGAATCAGTCCATTATACCGGCAACGCCGGGACGGCGAGGATAACATAATTGAAAAACTAGACTGTATATAGGTAATATTGATATAATAACCTTGGGGTAGAAACACATAGACGATTGGAGGGGATCACATGTCCATCAAGGGGAAATTCGTATCTATGGTAGCGGCCGTACTGGTCATAATAGTCGCAATGACAGGGATCACCTATTTCAGGAGCCAAAGTATCCTGGAAAACCAGGTAATCAAGACCGGTGAGGAGACCGTCAAGACAGCGGTGCTCACTGTGGAGGAGAACTTCGGGAAACTGTTAGCCATGCTCAAAAACGCCTCTGTGGCTATACAGAGGGCCTGGGATGAAGAGGGTCTACAGGAGGCGGAGACCCTGGAGGATCTCATGGCCTCGTTGCTGGCCCAAAACGGAGAATTCGGAGTGCAGGACATTTATTTCGGCCTGGAGAAAAACGGCAAGCTGCCTATCGGATCGAGGGCCAATATGGCGGAGGATTACGACGCCAGAAAGAGAGCCTGGTATGCCGACGCCATGAAGAAGGGCTCCGGCATGATAGTCACCGAGCCATATATCGACCTGATAACCAACAAAGCGGTCATATCGGCGGCCATGACGGTCGAGAACGGCGACGGCGAGATCATCGGAGTGATAGGGGTGGACATAAGTATGAACGCCCTGGTCGATTTCGTCGGGAAGCTGAAGCTGTTGGGAGAGGGACATGGACTTCTTCTCAGCAAGGCGGGCATGATAATAGCCGGACCGGTTGAAAAGGACATCATGAAGGTCAACCTCTCCGAAAGCGACGAAAAAGACGAATCGGTCAAGACAATGGGCAAGGAGATGGTCTCCGGGAAATCTGGCTCCGCCGTAATAAACTGGGAGGGAGAGAGGTTCGAGGCCTTCTACGATAACACCGCCCAGGGACTCTCCCTGGCAATCCTCTATCCCGTGGAGGCCATAGACGCCCTGGTAAGGGGGACCACCTCCATACAGATAGCCGTAGCGATAGTGGCCCTCCTGGCTGTCGGACTGGCCGTGCTGGTCACCTTCAGAAGCATAGTTCTTCCTCTCAGAAAGGTCGCTAGCATGGCGGGCGAGGTCAAGGACGGCGATCTCACTGTAGACCCCAGATCCATAAATTACAGGGCCAAAGACCCTCTCGGCACCATGATAGACGCACTTTCCGTCATGGTGGAAGGTCTTAGGGAGACCATGCTGGGGATAGTCGAGGAAAGCAAAAAGATAGCTGACAGCTCCACCGGACTGGCCGCACTCAGCGAGCAGAGCAGTGCATCCATGGAGGAGGTCCGTCACTCCGTCGAGGAGGTATCCACACTGGCGGAGAACAACGCCGCTGCATTGGAGGAGACCAACGCCGGAGTAGAGGAAGTATCGTCCAGCGCCTCTATGGCGGCGGAGTCGGCCACTAAGGGAACGGAGGCGACGGAAAGGGCCTCCCAGACCTCAAGCAAGGCCGTATCCATAGTGGCGGATATAATAGGCAACGTCAAAGAGGTAGGAGCCAAGGCGGGAAAAAGCGTAGAGGCCATGACCGCCCTCAGCACGTCGGTCCAGGAGATAACCGGTTTCATAGCCACGATCAACTCCATAGCGGACCAGACGAACCTTCTGGCCCTCAACGCAGCAATAGAGGCGGCCCGAGCGGGAGACGCCGGACGAGGCTTCGCGGTCGTGGCGGAAGAGGTAAGAAAGCTGGCGGAGGAGTCGGGCAACGCCGCGGGCAAGATAGGGAACCTCATAGAGGAGCTCCAGTCTCAGACCAAAGACTCGGTAGCGATAACCCAACAGGCCGGGGATCTCATGAAACAGACGGTGGTCCAGGCCGACGAGGCCAAGAAGGGACTGGACGAAACCTTGCAAGAAATTGCCGTGGTCAACGACTCTATGCAGAACATAGCGGCGACCTCGGAAGAACAGGCCGCTTCGGCTAACGAGATGGCCAACGCCGTCGACCAGGCTTCTAGATCCACCGTCGACATGGCCCATAAGGTAGGAACTATCAAAAAAGCCGCGGAGGAGACCTCTTTGGTCTCAAGTAACGTAGCCAAGGAAGCTGAGGCCATGTCCTCCCTGGTGGACAACATAGAGAGACGGTTAAGCAAGTTCAAGACTGAAAGATCCAAAGAACTGGCCCAAAAGTAGCATCAAGAAACGGAAAAGAGGCGGGGTGCCGGACAGAGGCATCCCGCCTCTTTTTTCTTTCTGCCAGGGGAATAGATTAAAGACCAGCCAGAACAGAATTCAATATCGTCTGATACATATCGCCTATAATACAGCTTATTTATGACTTAGAAGCAGGTAGCAAGCTCTATATATCACGAAAAAAAACATAAACTCATGCTCCAGATCTACTTTGTTGTATGCACAGTTGTATTTTGAACCAATATTACGTATGATGTTCTGGCGTTCTGAGAAAAATCTACTTTATCATTTTCATAATTGGGAGGTATATAGGTGATTCAACAGTTAGTAAGCACAGCAAACGGCATTCTGTGGGGCAAGCTGATGGTCTGGCTGCTTCTAGGCACTGGCATCTTTTATTCCATAAGGTTGGGGTTACCTCAGGTCAGACATTTCGGCCATATGTTCTCGGTCATATTCAAAGGTCGAAAGTCGGCAGAAGGAGGGATTACCCCTTTTCAGGCCTTATGTACGGGTCTGGCTGCCCAAGTCGGCACAGGTAATTTGGCTGGGGTCGCCACCGCCATAGTCTCGGGAGGCCCGGGAGCAATATTCTGGATGTGGATAACGGCATTGGTCGGGATGGCCACCATCTTTGGCGAAGCCACATTGGCCCAGATTTTCCGGGTTAAGAGCAGCGACGGGACCTACCGAGGAGGACCGGCTTATTACCTGGAAAAGGGACTAGGACAACGATGGATGGGGGTTCTTTTCGCCTTCTCCATAATCGTGGCTATGGCCTTCATCTTCAACGCGGTTCAATGCAACTCCATAGCAGCAGGTCTTCGAGGGGCATTCCAGCTCAACGAACTATACGTGGCCATAACGGTGATAATACTGACCGCTCTTGTCATCTTCGGAGGGCTCAGAAGGATAGCCCAGGTAGCGGAGGTAATCGTCCCTCTCATGGCCGGTCTCTATATACTGGGTTCGCTATATGTGGTACTCACCCACATTTCAGAGATCCCCGCCGTGTTCTCCCTCATCTTTAAGAGCGCCCTTGGCCCTAAACAGGTCGCAGGAGGGGTCTTGGGACATACCGTGGCCATGGCATTCCGTTACGGAGTCGCCAGAGGACTTTTCTCCAACGAGGCGGGTATGGGGTCCACACCCAACGCTCACGCTACAGCCGACGTCCGACATCCGGCCAGGCAGGGTTTCACCGCTATGGTGGGAGTTTTTGTGGACACTATCCTGATATGTACCGCCACAGCGGCCATAATCCTACTCTCCGGGACGGTCGACAGCGGAAAGACCGGAGTCGAGCTTACACAGCTGGCGGTGAATGCGACTCTCGGCTCCTGGGGTCCTACCTTCATAGCTATCGCTCTCATGTTCTTCGCCTGGACCTCGATCTTAGGCAACTATTATTACGGAGAAAGCAATCTGATGTACATCTTCCCCAACTGCGGTAAATCGGGGTTGACGGTCTACAGACTCATGGTTTTGGGTATGCTCCTTTTCGGTGCGACCAGCTCGGTTCCCTTAGTATGGGAACTGGCGGATTTCTTCAACGCGATAATGGCACTGCTAAACCTCGTCGGCATACTGCTGCTGTCGGGAGTGGTGATAAAATTCATGAAGGACTATGAAAAACAGATTAAGGAAGGAATAGACGATCCCGTGATAGACAAGGAGAAGTTCTCCTTATACTACAACAGATAGGACGATGATTCCCATGAAGGATATCCTCGAAGAGATCTCCAAAAGGAGTAGACTCAAGGCAACGGAGGGAACGATTGCTTCCTATATACCGGAACTGGCGAAGGCCGATCCGGAGGCTTTCGGATTAGCCGTTACAGAATGCGACGGAAGTCAGTATCTGTCGGGAAACTGGGATCACCCCTTTACATTACAGTCCATATCCAAAATAGTCACTCTGGCCCTGGCATTGGAGGAACGAGGACCGGAGAGGGTCTTCTCCTCCGTCGGGACCAGCCCTACGGCGGACCCCTTCAATTCCATAATGAGACTGGAGATGGACGCTCCCCACAGACCGAACAACCCTCTGATAAACTCCGGCGCCATAGTGGTGGTATCCATTCTTCCAGAGGAAGGCCGTGAGAGAAAGATCGACGCCATCATGGATCTCTGTCGAAAACTAATGGCCAACGACTCGATAGACATAGACGACAGGGTCTACCGATCGGAGAAGAACACCAGCGACAGAAATAGATCGCTCGCCTATTTTCTGAGGAGCGTAGGCAGCCTGAACGGAGATATCGAGGATATCCTAGACGTGTATTTCAGACAGTGCAGCATAAAGACCTGCGCCAAGGATCTATCCATAATGGGGGCGACCTTCGCCTGCGACGGCCTAAACCCCATATCGGGAAAACAGATAATATCTCCATCCACGGCCAGAACGGTGAGGGCAATAATGACGACCTGCGGAATGTACGACGGCTCGGGAGAGTTCGCCGTGAAGGTGGGAATCCCTGCCAAAAGCGGCGTAGGAGGAGGGATCCTCGGTACGGTTCCCGGAAGGATGGGCATCGGCGTGGTGAGCCCTCCTCTGGACGAGAAGGGAAACTCCGTAGCCGGCCTCGCTGCGATGAAGGAGATATCGGAAAAACTCAGATGTCGAGTGCTATGACGAGATGCTAAAAGCCCGGAGCCCATCGATGGGCTCCGGGCTTTCACTCTCTCCATCCAGATTTTTCCAGGATCCCTTCGATCTCTTCCAACAGCTCCGATAGGCCGTGTCTCCTACAATAGGAACACTCCTTGGCCGGACGATCGCATATGAGACACCTTCTGGGAGGGAAGCCAAGCTCGCTCCTCCCCAGGGGAGCTCCGTTCTCGTCCAGAACGTCCAGATCTACGATCCTGCCCAAACCGTGGCTTTCTTCGATCGCCAGAGCCCTTTTTTTAAGTTCCTTGCCGGAAAGATCGACCACCCAGTGGACGGAAGGGCCGTCGGCACCGTCCAGGTCGATTCGCCGAGATAAAGCGGACCCCATGGTCTTTTCGACCTCATCGGAGATTACTTTAATGGCCCAAAAGATCCCGGGAGCGCTTTTATTTGGACCGGGGACCGTCATGGAGAGGGACAACACCGGCTTCCCGTAGGAGCGGGACAGCTCTTTTCTGAGACTCCACCGGGCCTCCCTGGCCGCCAGTATAAGGTCCATGGATTCGTACCCCAACTCAGGATACCTCCGATATCCGGTCGATTACCCTGCCGTCACGATACTCCACTATCCCCACCGTTCGCCCCTTAGGCCGATAGGTCCGGGGAATACCGGTTATGGAGAGGGCGATCTCCCTGAGCTCCCCAATCGACATGACCGGAAGCCCAGCTCGGTCGAGAGTTTCCCTCAGTTCCGGCCGAGCTGGGTTCACCGCCATGCCTCTCTCCGTTACCAGAAGATCCACCGTATCACCGGGAGTGCTCACAGTGGTAACTCTGTCGACGACTATCGGCAATCTGGACCTCACCAGAGGGGCCACGACCACCGCCAACTTCGCTCCGGCGGCTGTATCGCTGTGACCTCCAGACCCTCCGATTATCCTTCCGGAAGAGTCGGTATGGACGTTTACGTTAAAGTCCAGATCTATCTCGGTCGCCCCCAGTATCACCACGTCCAGATCGTCCACCAGAGGTCCCTTGGTTCCGGGGCTGGCGTATAGAGAGGCGGAAACCTCCACGTGTCTCTCGTCCTCGGCTATCGACTTTACTGCCTCCAGGTCGAAGCACTGGACGTCGTAAAGCCGTTTGACCAGACCTTCCCGAAGAAACCTCACCATGTGAGAGGTTATTCCTCCCATTCCGAAGCTCCCGACGACTCCTAGGTCCCTCATTATATCCCTCAGATAGGAGGCGGCAGCCAAGGAGGCTCCGCCAGCTCCCGTCTGAAAGGAAACGCCGTCGGCCAACAGCCCCGACGCCTTTATCGCCATGGCGGCATATCTAGCCATCACCAACGCGACTGGATCTCTGGGCATCCTGGTGGTGCCAGAGACTATGCCGGCGGGATCGCCGATGGAATCCACCGTCACCACCGCATCGACAAGGCTCTGATCTATCGACGCCGGAGCCACACGGTCCACCGGGTTGTCCGTTACGGCCAAGACCCTCTTGGCACAGCGAGCGTCGGCCATGGCGTAACCGAGAGAGCCGCAGGCGGAAGGCCCCTTCGTCCCGGTGAGGTTTCCTCTTCCATCGGCGGAAGGAGCAGCCACAACGGCTATATCTATTGGCAGCTCGCCCGACTCTATCGCCCTGGGTCTTCCTCCATGGGTTCTGAAGATCACCGGCTCCATCATGCCCCCTCGAGAGACGAAATCGGCCACGGGACCGCTCATGTAGTTGACCTCGAGACGGGACACCGTTCCCCTGCGGATATGTTCCACCAACGGCGCGTGTACCGGAAAGATAGAGCTGGCCGCGACGGTCAATCCCGATATTCCAAGCGAGGAAGCCGCATCCAACGTCCCGTTCAGCACCGCATCGCCGTTTCTGAGGTGATGATGGAAGGACAGTATCATTCCGTCGGTCAATCCCATAGCCTTAAGGGCCTCTCTCAGACTCCCGATCATCTTATCTCTCAAGGACTACGCCTCCCCTCTCATGGCCAAGGTCTTTCTGGCCCTTGCCGCCACCGGGGCGTCCACCATCTTACCTCCGACCGAGACAGCTCCCTTTCCTGCCCTCTCTCCCTCCTCGAGGGCCCGAACGACCGCCCTAGCCCACTCCATTTCCTCGTCGGTGGGGGTGAAGGCCCGGTTTACCGCCTCCACGTGTCTGGGAGATATCAAAGCCTTGCCGTCGAATCCGATGGATCGGGCGAAAAGGGTATCTTTTTCCAATCCCTCCATATCGTCGGTATCGGTGAAGGGTGTATCGATGGCATCGATCCCCGCGGCTTTGGCAGCCATAACCATACGTCCCCTGGCGTAGGAGATCTCCTCTCCGTCAACGGTTCTGGGAACGCCTAGGGCAGCGGTGAGGTCCTCCGCACCCAGCAGCATCCCGGAAACCCTACGAGCCGCTGCAATACCTCTAGAGTTCTCTACCCCTGTGGGAGTCTCGACCAAAGCGATCACGTCCAGGGCCCCTTCCTCCCTGCCGACCTTTTTCTCCACGTCGGAGAGGGCTCGATCAAGCTCCTCCATCTCGGCTCGACTCTGGGCCTTGGGAAGCATGATCGAGTCCGCTCCTCCGGCTACCACCGCCCCCAGGTCCTCCAACCATATGGGACGGTCCATGGAGTTTATCCTGACGATCCTCTCGCACCCCTTCATGGGAAGAGCCGCAAGAGCGTTTCTGACGAGTATTCTAGCACCGTCCTTCTGCTCCTGGGCGACGGCGTCCTCGAGATCGAAGATGATTCCGTCGGCCCCGAAGACCCCGGCGTTGGCTACCATTCCCGGATTGTTGCCAGGCACGAACAGGAGGCTCCGTCTTCTTTTCATCTGTCACCCTCGCAGCCACGCAACAATGCTGTTTCCACCCGAGCCCTTAATGTACAGTCGAGAGCCCCTCTGTCCTTGACGGACAGGATACAGCCATCCACGGAGAGATTCTTCAAAACCTCCATGACCGATCTTTCTATAGCTTCCCCGAACTGAGCCTTTACCACGCTCTCTATCTCGACTGAAAGCTCGTTCGAGGGCTCTACCGTCACCATTGCATCGTTGGATTCCATTGAACCGGCGACGGCCATTCTCAGGATCTTCAAAGAGAACACCTCCAAAACGAAAATGGCGCCGGAAGCCATAAAGCCTCCGACGCCGTAAAAGCCGGAACTATCCCAGCACGGGAAGCAACAGGCTTACCAATATCAAAATCAGAGCACCTCCGAGACGTGAGGATATCTGAGCGAAGGGCATAAGCTCCATCCTCTTGGCCGCGGACAGAACCGCGACGTCCCCGGTTCCCCCCATGTTGGCCATACAGAGACCGGCGGTTATGGCCGACTCGACGAAGTTGAAGCCCACTGCCATCCCGGCAAATCCCGCCCCGACGACAGCTCCGAATACCACGACCGCCACCAGGACTATATACTGAATAGACACGGCGTTTATGACCGCTCCGAGGTCGGTATAGGCCACCCCTATACCCACGAGAAGCGCGGCGGTAAAGTTCTTGGCCACGAACTTATACCACATATTACAGCTCTTCTGGACCGAATCGGGAACGAGGTTGAATATCTTGCACATAGCTACCGCTATTATCATTAGGGCGTAGGAATGGATCATAGGCACCACTTTGTTCAAAAGAACTCCCAGAATGAAGAAAACGCAGGAAACCATTACGCCTACTCCCATCATCTCTATGTTCGGAGTTATCTCCTCTTCTTTCTCCACCTTGAAGTCCTTCATGAGGTGTCCGTTGCCGGTCAGGGAAGGACGAGCCTTGCCCAGTTTGTCCAACAGTCCGGCCGCCACGATGGACATAACGTTACCCAGGGCCAGGGCCGGGATAAGTATGGACAGTATATCCTTGGTATCCATCTTGGTTATGGTGCTGAATATCTGGGACATCGGCACCGCACCGGCTCCCATGCCGCCTCCCATTATAGGCATTGCTATGTGCATTATACCCTGCTGCCATCCATAGCCTATCATACCTGCCACCACGGCTGCCAGACCACAGGAAACCAGCACCGCCGCCAACAAAGGAGCGGCGTATCTAGCTCCTGCCTTTATAAGCAGATCCGAGCTTATTCCGAGTATGCTTCCGCATATCAGTGCCGCTATGTAGAAATTGAGGAACCCCCCGCCCTTCATGAAATCGGTGATTATCTTGACGGTGGAATCGGGCATGACGCCGAAATATACCAGGGCTGCCGTTCCGAATATACAGACAAGAGGAGCCCCTCCTAGATATTCGTTGACCACGGGGGTTTTGTCCCCGATCTTGTCCATGATAGCGCCCATGGTCATCATGGCAGCCAGGGCCCCTATCATTCCCTTGGGCAGTTTTCCTATATACATCGCCAGGATCACGAGCCCCAGACACACCGCGAAAAGAACGGGGGAAAGCCCCCAGATGGTAAAACTCTTTCTATCCGTCTGCACGGTCATATAGATCGTCTCCTCTGCTGTCGTTGTATTACGCTCTGGCTATCCCGGCCTTTCTAGCCGCCTCCGACACCGCTTTGGCGACCGTCGGGACGACCCTCTCGTCCAAGGCCTCGGGAATTATCCTCTCGGAGGAAAGTTCATCGTCCGAAACCAGTCCGGCCAGTGCGTAGGCCGCGGCCAACTTCATCGACTCGTCGATATCGCTGGCCCTCACGTCCAAAGCCCCTCTGAATATGCCGGGAAAGCCGAGACAATTGTTGATCTGGTTCGGGAAATCGCTGCGCCCTGTGGCGACGACTGCCGCTCCGGCCTTCACAGCCTCGTCGGGGTATATCTCCGGGGTCGGGTTGGCCATTGCAAATATTATGGCATTGGAAGCCATAGAACGGACCATATCGGCCGTGACCAGTCCGGGACCGGATATTCCAAGGAAAACGTCCGCTCCCGCTATGACGTCCGCCAGAGTCCCCGATTCCTTGCCCCTGTTGGTCTCCTCGGCCATCTCCTTCTTGATCCAGTTCATGTTGGTCTCTCTTCCCTCGTAGATGGCTCCGGCTCTGTCGCACAATATGACGTTACCGGCCCCTACGCTCTGAAGGAGCTTGCATATGGCTATACCGGCGGCACCGGCACCGTTCATCACTATCTTGACATCCTCTATGGACTTACCGACCAATTTAAGTGAGTTGAGCAAACCGGCCAGGACTATTACCGCCGTTCCGTGCTGGTCGTCGTGAAAAACCGGTATATCCAGTCTTTCCTTAAGCTTTCTCTCGATCTCGAAGCATCGGGGGGCGGCGATATCCTCCAGGTTGATGCCGCCGAATCCGCTGGATATCATAGCTGTTGTCTCAACTATCACGTCCACGTCCTTGCTGCCGACGCAGATCGGGAAGGCGTCGACCCCGGCGAAACGCTTGAAGAGAACCGCCTTGCCCTCCATCACGGGAAGTCCGGCGGCTGGACCTATGTCGCCCAACCCCAGGACGGCGCTTCCGTCGGTTACGACTGCCACCATGTTCCCCTTGGTCGTGTAGGTATACACGTCCTCGGGATTTTCCTTGATCTTACGACAAGGCTCGGCGACGCCGGGCGTGTATACCACCGCCAGATCGTGCATATCCTTCACGGGAATTCGACTCTCCACGCTGAGTTTACCCTTGGCCTCGGCGTGGGCCTTCAACGCCTCCATATAGATACCCGAATCGCTCACAGAGATCTCTCCTTTCAGATCTAAACCGGTCTGTCGACAGGTTCTTACCGTCATGACAGCTACACTGTACCGGGATAAAGCCCGAACATCAACGTATTAGAACACAAAAAAGACTTTTGGTCATTTCGGTCACGAAGAGACAAAAAAGCAGGCGAACCTAAACAGGTCCGCCTGCCCCATAGATACCGCCACTCTATATAGACACCCTGGAGGAACTTCTGCCTTGATCAAACAACTCCTGAAGTAGTGCAGAATCATCCATGTCGAAGATCAGATCCCGAAAATAGGTATCCTCCACCCCGAGGTCGGAATATATATCGTCCTTGAATAAAGAATCCACCTCGGAGAACATCTGACCGAGAGGGCTGGTCACGTCGATCATACGAAGATCGGAAAAGTCCGCTCCTAGGGAAAAGGCCATGGTCCCCAGGGGACCGTCCACCTTGTTCTGAAGGTCCAGCAAGTCCCTGTTCACCGATAGGTCCTTTCTCGCTCCACCTGAGTCGGAGGATTTCATTTTCTCCACGAATTCCTCGAACTTTGCGGACATGTCCCATATCTTCTTGAGATCGTCGTCTATCCTGTCCGTTATCTCGCCCGATCTCTCCGGATCGATCAGCATCATGTCGTCCTGGGCAAACATCGGCTCGGACGCCACTTCCGAAAGGCTCTTCCCAGATTCTCCGGCCTCCGCCAAGGCGGAGATGAGTTTGTCCGTGTGACTCTCCAAAACATTGCCCTTGCCCGTGGCGACAAGCGTAACATAATGTACCGTATCACCGTTTATCATTGGGGCACCTTCCTCTGGATCAAGTTTTCTGGCACCAAAGATCCGCAAGCCATCAAGACCTAGATTACCTAGATTGACTTTATTTAAAGACTGATCAGAGGAGAGATCCAAGAAGCAACCGTAAAATCCATATTCGTCGGATCCTTCAACTCCCTCACCTACTATGCTTTTCGCTCCGTCAGTAGGGAGGGTGGACTCGTAGGTCTTTCCGGCCAACTTCAAGGCCACAGAATGGATTTCCCTATGCAAATCTGACTGAAACTCAGCCATTCTGGACTGAAGCAACAGCCTCTCGTCCTCCGAAAGCGACTCCTCCCCTTTTTCGGAGATCAGCTTCATTCCCTGCATAACCTTGCCTATTCTCTCGAATCCATCCCTTATGGTGGACACCGCCTGACTTTCCTCCAAGGAAAGCTCCTCCGTGGACGAGGTCTTCAGAACACTTCCGCTTTCCAGCTTTCGACCTCCCACCCGGAGTCCTGCCGCTTGATATCCTAGGCTCTTTCCCCATATACCGGAAAGATTCTGATCGTTTCCGTATATCCTCATAGTTCTCTACCTTTTTACTAACATCAACAACACAAGCCCCGATAGAAGCATAGAGAAATTCCTGGACACGAACATCTCCTCCTTGAAAATCATCAGATATTCGTGGCACCCTCCATTATTTTTATCGACGTTATCATTTTAAACCATTAGTTTTTAGATAATAACCAAGACAACAAACACAAACTGCGAACTATTCCATCCAGTCTCATATTACGCAAAACATGCTGCGGACCTAAAGTCTGGATATCTCGATGTCGTTATCTCTATCGTACGGTGAGTCAGACATGGCCTGAAGACTGTTGTCCATACCAATTCATGATATATACTCTTACTAAACTAAACGCCGGGATTCCTCGGTTAAGGAGTGATAGGTGTGAGAGTCTTTCTTTATTCTGTTCTTTGCTCCGTCCTTTTTACTACCGTCTTATGCCCCACCGCCGACTCCGAGGTTAGATCAGGCGAGTACGACGTCATAGTTGTCGGTGCGGGATCGGGAGGCACCGCCGCAGCGATCCAGGCCGCCAGGTGCGGGGCTTCGGTCGCCCTGGTGGACGAGACCGGCTGGATCGGCGGACAGATCACCGCCGCGGCGGTCTCCACCATGGACGACGTGGGGCACAACAGATCGGGATTATATCTGGAGTTTATAAGAAGGGTCAGAGAAAGCTACGGAGCGACGGGAACCGACGTCAACATATGCTACTGGGGAAACGACACCATAGCGACGGAGCCCAAGGTGGCAGAGGAGATATTTCTCGACATGCTGAGAGGAGCGGCTCCCGGCAAGGTCGAACTCTTCCTCCACAGGACGCCGGAGGCGGTCCTGACGGAGGAAAATCGAGTCACAGGGATTATCCTGAAAGACGGCGATTCGGGAACGATAATGCTCAAAGGGAAGGTCACGATAGATGCAACGGAATGCGGCGATCTGCTTCCAATGACCCCGGCTAGATACAGGGCGGGAAACTCCCTGTCCACCAACCTGGATATGGACGGGGAGATACAGGACATAACCTGGGTCGCAGTTATAAAGAGCGAGGACTCGATCCCGGAGGAACTGAAGGTAAAAAGACCGGACGGATACGACAGAGACGTGGGGAGGTTCAGAAGAGTGGTGACCACCGACGGGGCCACCTGGCCGGGACAAGCCCCCTTCGACTTCGCCAGTCACAAAGCCTACAGAGCCCTTCCGGACAGGGGCAATCCACACAGAATAGAGGGAGGGGAGTCGGAGACCTGGCCCTACATAACCAGGACCTGCGTCAACTGGGCCAACGACGTTCCCGCCAACGGCCCCGATCACGTGGGACTGACCGTCCGCTATCTGGAGGACAAAGACTACAGACGGCTGGTAAACGGAGAGGCCATCGGCAGGACGTTGAGGTTCATCCACTACGTCCAGACCGAACTGGGGCTGTCCAACTGGACGGTGGACCGGTCTCAAGGATACGGAGAAAGAGGGGACCGTATAAGGGACAGAGCCCTATATCTGGACGAGAGTAACGACGCCGTTCTGAACCACTTCCCACCAATTCCCTACGTCAGAGAGAGTCGAAGGATCGTCGGAATCGAGACAATGACGGCCAAGACCGTCGCCAGAGACATACGACTCGGCCGAGCGGTGGAAAACAGGACGAACTCGATCGCCCTCGGTGAATATCCTCTGGACATCCATGGATCCAGGGTCCCAGGAAGCCTGGAATCGGATCTAGGAGAGTCTATGGCCGACTATCCAGGCGAGTGGAGATCCGACGAGGGAGTCTTCCAGGTGCCCTACGGAGCCCTTATTCCGGAGACGGTGGACGGCCTCTTAGCCGCGGAGAAGAACATATCGGTGTCCAGGCTGGTCAACGGGGCGACGAGGTTGCAACCCATAACGATATTGACTGGCCAGGCGGCGGGAGCCATAGCAGCCCTCAGCTCCCTCTCCCACCGAGATCCAAGGAACCTGCCGGTCATATCGGTCCAAGACGTCCTTTTGAGGGGTAAGAGCGCCCTGTCGCTGTATTCCTTTTTCGACGTCCAGCCGGACCATCCCCATTGGAGGGGCGTCCAGGGAGCGACCCTCTACGGATACTTCGATCCCATGACGCCGGTGATCTTCGGAACCTCCCTGCCGGTGGAGGAACGACACATGTCCTACATGATATCCAGGGCCTTCTACGTGAGGGACCTTGAGGGAGGCGATCTTTTCGTCTCCAGATCGGATTTCGTGGAAAGACTGAAGAAGACGGCCCCCCGATGGGAACCGTCTTCTATGGACTGGGATGGACCACCGGAGGAACTGATCTCCCGAGGAGAGGCCGTCACAGCAGTATGGGACGCACTGGTTCAGTCGGTTCCACTCAGATAGGAGTCCATGGCCTCGACCACCTTCTTGGAGAAACGGACCGCCTCCACGACGGTCTTCGCTCCGGTCACGACGTCACCGGAGGCGAAGACCCCGTCTCTGGAGGTACGACCGGAATCGTCGGCGACGAGAAAATCCTCTCTGGTCTCTATGCCGTCCCTGCTGGATCCTATGAGAGACCGGGGCCCCTGGCTGACCGCCACTATCACCGACTCGCAGGGGAAGAAGTCCTCCTCTCCGTCTCTAGCGAAACGAACTCCCTTGGAAGTTATCGCGACGGGCGTGCTCTCCAGCATAAAATCGACCCCGTCGATCTGGGCGTATTCCACCTCGATCTTGCGGGCCGGCATCTCCTCCCAGCCTTTTCGGTACATCACAGTGACATGGGAGACTCCCTTGCGGACGGCGGTCCTTGCGACATCCATGGCGGTGTTGCCGGCCCCTATCACGCACAGGGTTCGACCCAAACGGTAGACATCCGGGTTCTTCAGATAATCTATGGCGAAATGACAGTTACCCAAGGATTCCCCCGGTATTCCCAGCCCCTTGGGCCTCCACACGCCGGTCCCTACGAACACGGCGGAGAAACCGTCCCTAAACAGATCGTCCAGACCCAGGGTCGTACCGATGGTGGTATTGGGCCTTATCGTGACTCCGAGCTTCCTTAGGTTGGCCTCCAGCCCGTCGATCAGGTCCTTGGGAAGGCGGAACTCGGGAATTCCGTAACGCATCACTCCCCCGATCTGGTCCTTTCCCTCGTAGATGGTTATTGAATACCCCCTCAAAGCCAGAAGAAAGGCTATGGTTATCCCGGCGGGACCGGAGCCGACTATGGCAACGGACTTGCCCTTCTTCGGCAGGGGCTCCAGGTCCATAACGTTCATGTAGAATGACGATATGTAGTGTTCTATGTCGCTTATCCTTATGGGGGCTCCTTTGCGTCCGAGTACGCAGTGCCCTTCGCACTGACGCTCCTGAGGACACACTATGGAACACACCACCGAAAGGGGGTTGTTCTGGAACAGGGTCCTTCCGGCGGAAACTATCTGGCCGTCCACCAACATCCTTATCATGTCCGGTATGGCGGTGTTCACCGGACAGCCCTTGACGCAGGCCCCACACCTTATACAGCGACGGGCCTCCTCCAGTATGTGCATCTCCATGGCTCTCTCTCCTTATTTATACGATATACACCGAAAGGATTTCAGCATCATACCTCAGGCCCGTCGAATTGCCAATCTTACTTTAACATAAAGATAGCTATCACATACACAAAGGCCCGGCCGTCACTGGATCCACTTTTTTCTGATGGACCTGAGGCTCACCATAAAGAGCAAGGAGGCAAAGCCGACCAGTGCCAGCCAATCCACCGGAACAGATATGAGCCCTTGCCCCTCCAGTATCCACCTCATAAGGTCGACCCCGTAGGTAAGGGGCAACATGTAGGAGAGGGGACGGAGAAAGATGGGAAGACTGGAAACGGGAAAGAAAAGCCCGCATAGAAACAGCATGGGAAAGCGGAAGAAGTTAGAGAGGGTCTGGGCCTCGAACACCTCCTTAACCGACACGGCAATGAAAAGCCCCATGAAGGTACAGACGACGGAAAGCACCGCACCGGCCGCCAGGATGGAGGGTACAGACGCCCCGGAGAGATCGTAGAAAAACGACGCCATCCAGAAGGGTATCATGCAGTTCAACACTCCGAAGGCTATGGCTCCGGAGGTCTTGGCCGCCATCAGCATCTCCAGAGGCAGAGGGGCCAGAAGAAGTCGATCGAAGGACCGTCCCTTCCTCTCGAAGGTCACGGTTACCGCCAACATGGATGTCGTACCGAACAGGACGGACAGGGACATTATTCCCGGAAGGAGGGCCCTCACATCCTCCATTGAACCTCCCGACCGTATCAGGAACATGGCGGTCCAGGCAAGGGGAAAGAGGATCCCCCAGCTGATGTTCGGGGGCTTGAGGTAATAGGCCCTGACGTCTTTGACGAGAATATTCCAGTAGGCTATCCACCATGAGGGTCTTATACCGGCTCTCATCATCGTTCATCCTCCATCTCCGCCACCTGCAAGAAGACACCCTCCAGGGTAGACACGATCCTCCGGGCCTCCAAAACCTCGAAGCCTCCGTCCTCCAGCGTTCTGACCATCGCTCCCACCGACAAGTAAGTCTCGGATCTGGCTGTAACGGCACCCCGTCCTGACGGCTCGAAAGAGACGGCTGGGAATGCCGATCGGAGAATGAATTCAGCAGGACCGTCTCCTTCCCCGTCGAATCGTAAAAGTATGGCCTCTCCCCTTCGATCTTTTTTGAGCAATCCCTCCATGGTGTCGGTGAGAACTATTCTACCGGAACGGATGAAAGCCACTCTATCGCAGAGTCTCTCTGCCTCCTCCAGATAGTGGGTCGTCAGAAACACGGTGGTTCCGTTCTCGTTCAAACTCCTTATCATCGAACGAATGGTCCTGGCGCTGACGACGTCTATGCCGGTGGTCGGCTCGTCCAGAAAGAGCACCGAAGGTTTGTGGATCACTCCGGCGGCTATGGTCAACCTGCGTCCCATTCCCTTCGAGTACCCTCCGAAACGTCTTTTCGCCGCATCTGCAAGGCCGACTGTATCGAGAAGCTCTTTAGCCCTGGCGATCCTCTCTTTTTTTCTCATTCCGTAGAGGGCCCCGCAAAAACAGAGGTTCTCGAAGCCGGTGAGTTCCGGATAAAGGGAGCTTTCATCCGGGACCACCCCTATTAGGTGCTGGACCGGTTTTCTGTCCGACGTACAGTCCAGGCCTCCTAGCTCTATACTGCCTCCGTCCGGACGGGCCAGGCCGGTAAGCATGTTTATGGTCGTGGTCTTTCCCGCTCCGTTCGGCCCCAGAAAACCGAAGATCTCCCCCTTCTCCACCTCGAAGGAAACCCCCTTCACGGCTTCCACCGATCCGAAGGACTTCGAAAGCCCTATTACCTTTATTTCCGGATTTATCAAGAACAATCCCCTCCTTTAGCGTCCAAAAGCCTGTAAAGGTTGACAGGACGACCTACGTCCCTATGAAGAGGCTCCACCGCAGCCCTGTTTATGGACACGAGATACTCGAGGTATCTCCTCGCTGTTACCCTGGAGACGCCGGCCCTAACTGCGACCTCGTCGGCTGAGAGGGCCCCTTCCTCTTCCATGAGTATCGACCTTACCCGATCCAGCTGAACCGACCCCAATCCCTTGGGAAGACATCTGTCTCTCTTCTCCCGAGCTCCTCTTCGCATTATCCTGTCTATGGCTCCCTGGTCAAGGTCTCCCTTTTGTGCCCAATATAAAAGGTAACCCTCCATAGCCTCTTTGAACCTCTCGTAGGTAAAGGGTTTCACTATATAGTCGAAGGCTCCGAAGCGCATCACGTCCCTGACGGTATCGGTCTCATGAGCGGCGGAGACCACTATGACGTCCACGTTTCGACGTCTTCGACGGATTTCGTGCAGTGTCTCCAGACCGTCCAGCTCGGGCATGTAGATGTCCAGGATGACCAGATCCACGCTTCTCTGTTCCAAAACCTTCAGGCCGTCCATCCCGTTCGCCCCGAGCCCTACGAGCTCGAAACCTGGTATGGATAGGACGAAACGTTTGTGAATATCCATTACCATCGGGTCGTCCTCGACTATGAGAACCCTTATATCGCTCACGATCTACTCCCTCCGTTCGGCAGGTTCACCAGGAACTCGGTGGAGACCCCTTCCCTGGACTCCAGGTTGATCTCCCCTCCGTAGGCTTCCACCAGAGACTTGACGTTGAAAAGTCCGTACCCGCCGTGGCCTTCGCCCTTGGTGGAGAAACCCCTCTCGAATATATCCTCTTCCAGGTTTTCCGGGATGCCGGGCCCGGTGTCCTTTACCGATATTATTATCCGCCCCGACTCGTCGAACAAAGACAGGTAGATCCTCCGTCTCTCCCTCGACACGTCCATAAGGGCGTTCATACCGTTCTCCAGCAGGTTCCCCAGTATCGCCACGAGGGCGTTGGAATCGACCCTTCCAGGAGGTCCCAGATAGCTATCTTCGTCTATTCGAAACTCGATCCCCAACTCCCGACAACGGCCCATCTTCCCCAGTATCAGGCCACCTACCGACGGGTTTTTTATCCTTCTCGCGATGAAGGACATCACCGATTGGGTAGACTGGACGGTCTCTGATATGAAGGCGACGGCTCGGTCGTGTTCCCCGAGCTGAACCAGCCCACTTATGGTCTGAAGCTTATTCAGAAACTCGTGGTTTCTCACCCTCAAGGCATCGACGTAACGTCTGACACCGGTCAGCTCCTCCGCCATCGAAGTGACCTCGGACATATCCCTGAAACTGGCCACGGCTCCAACCGTTCTTTCCTGACATACTATGGGCACCCTGTTGGTGAGTATCCTGGAGTTCTCCGACACCTGCTCTCTGTCGTATTCGGGAACACCGGAACTCAACACCTGAGGAAGACGGCTGTTCGGGACGACTACGTCCACTTGACGCCCTATCACGCCCGAATCAGGAAGCCCCAAGAGCCGCCGAGCCTCGCCGTTTACGAGGGTTACCTTGCCGGTCTCGTCCACGGCCAGGATCCCCTCTTTTATCGATTCCAGCATGGCCTCTCTTTCCCAGAGGAACCTGTCTATCTCCTCCGGCTCGAAGCCTCTCATAGATTGCTTGACACCGTCGGCGAGCACGGTAGCTCCCACTATGCCGACCACCAACCCTAGAGCAAGAGCCATGAGAACGTTGGTCGTCAGTCTCCAGGTCTCTGCGTTTACCCTGTCGATAAGTATACCGACGAGTACCGCTCCCACCAGCTCGCCATTCCTGTAAATTGGAGCGAAAGCCCTCAGGGAGGGGCCTAGCGTTCCGACCGCCCGCGAGACGTAAGATTCTCCAAGGAGCGATCTTCCTTCGTCTCCTCCCACCACTCTCTTGCCTATCCTCTCAGGGACCTTGTGGGAATATCGAATCCCGTCCGTGTCTATCACCACGACGAACTCGGTCCCAGTCTTCTTTCTTACGCCGTCCGCTATGGGTTGAATTGCCTCCGCCCCGTCGGGTCGACCGACGTTATCGATTATCCCTGGAATGTGAGCCACGGACAAAGCGATGTCCATAGCGTCCTCCGCCATGCTCCTCTCGAACATGGGAATGACCGTTCCCCTTATGACCAGACCTGTCACCAGAGAACTCATCAGAAAGAAACAAAAGACGAGCCCTATCACCTTGCCTTTGAGAGACAGACGAAAGAAATTACCCATCAGCTCGCCGAACTAACCGAAACCCCCTGGGGAACCTTCATCTCAGGATCGTCGGTTATCACGTGCCCGAAGCTCTCGGCCGACGCTATCAAGGAAGGCGCGGCCGCACCTATCTTGCTGGAATCGACCATCAGGTAGAGCTGCTTCGTGTTGTTCACCACCACCTGTTTAACACCTGCGGTGAAAGGGGATAGATCGAACACCCCCGAATCGCATCGGTAGGACGCGCAGGAGAGAAAGGCCTTGGAGAAAAACGACGACCGGAGCGAAGACTCCGCCTTGGGACCTACCATGGAGTTGAAACCTGGAAGAAGGCTGCCTCCTACGCATTCCACGTTGAACCCCGGCGCTCCCGCCAATATCTCCAGCGCCTTAAGGCCGTTGGTGACTATATGTAGCCTGGTGAAGCGACTCACCAGCAGTTCGGCCAGAAAATAACAGGTCGTGCCAGCCCCGAGAAAGACGACGTCGTTGTCGTTTATGTATTCCATAGCCTTGATAGCCAGAGATCTCTTCACGTCCACGTTTACGTGAAGTCGTCTGGCGAAAGACTGTTCCGCCCCGCTGGGGCTCGACTGAAGTCTCACAAAACCGTATCCCGATGAGATCTTCCCCAGCGAAATCAGGTCCTTTATATCCCTTCTTATGGTGACCAGAGATACCGACAGATCCTCCGCAAGATCGGCCGGCTTAGCGCTGCCCTTTCTGTGAAGGACCTCAAGTATAGCTTTCCGTCTATCCTCTTTTGCGCCCAAGAGTCCGACTCTCCCTTCATAATACCCTGTCTTATTCACACCTTTATCTTGATCATTATAACGCCGAGTTGACATCGTCTCTCCATCGAGATGATTACTTCTTGAAACATCGAACTTTCACTCGCTGAAGCAGTTGACTTTTGATTTTTCAGACGATATTATGTATCCAGTAACGAATACACTATATGGACACGTTCCAAAAGGAGGAATCGTCATCTTGAAAAGAGCAGCTTTAGCTATCCTGACGGCATTTATCGTGATCCAAGCGGCGGCCTGTTACGCAACGGGACCAAGAGACATAGTGATAGGGTTGGCGGGAGACGCCTACTCGTTGGATCCCTACCCTCTCAACGAGACGATCACCAACGCACTGAACTACCACATATTCGACAGACTGGTGGAGCCGGACAAGAACCTACAGCCCCTCCCGGGACTTGCCGAGAGCTGGGAGATCTCCGACGATTCCAGAACCTGGATCTTCCACCTAAGGAAGGACGTCAAATTCCACAACGGCAACGATTTCACCGCCGACGACGTGATTTTTTCCTTCGACCGCTCCAAGAGAAGCGGGAAGTCGGCCTTCACCTACTGTCTCTCAACAGTGGAAAGCTATGAAAAACTGGACGATCACACCCTAAAGGTAGTGTGCAAGGATCCCAACGCCCTTCTATTGGCCCACCTCAAGGATCTAGCCATAATGGACGAGGAAAGCTGCAAGGGCAAGGAAGACGACTGGATCGCCCTTCATCCCAACGGAACCGGTAGGTACATACTGGAGGAACACCTTAGAGGAGACAGGCTTGTCCTCGTCAGAAACGAGATTTACTGGGGAGAAAAGCCCGCACCGGAGAAAGTCACCTTCAAGCCCATCACCAACGAAGGCACCAGGACCGCCAACATGTTGTCCGGAGCGGCCGATCTGGTGGTGGACATCCCTGTCAGGGACGTAAAGATACTTGAGCGAAACAAGAGGATATCGGTACTGTCCGAGCCTAGCCTCAGGGTAATATATCTCAACCTGGCAGGATGGACCGACAAACCGTCGGTGGACACTAAGATGCCCCTGATATCTCCGGACGGATCGAATCCCTTTAAGAACAGAAAGGTTCGGGAAGCTATTTACAGAGCCATCGACGAGGACGAAATAATCGATAAGGTGATGAACGGCTTTGCCGAACCTGCAGCCACCTATATCCCCGAGGGCTTCAACGGCTACAACGGTGACATCAGAAGACTGTCCTACGCCCCCAAGACGGCGGAAAAACTTCTGGACGAGGCGGGATATCCCAGACAGAAAGACGGCTATCGTTTCGAAGTAACCCTCGATGCCTCCAACGACCGCTACATAAACGACGGAGCCATCGCCGGGGCAATCGCCGGATACCTTGAGAAAGTGGGAATAAAGGTAAACCTGAACCTGATGTCCAGGACTGTATTCTTCTCCTACATAAGTACATCCAACAAGACCGGCGACAACACCCATCTCTGCATGACCGGATGGGCCGACTCCGGCGGCGAGAGCGCGTTGATGGCTCTGGATCTGGTATATAGCATACGGCAGGACGGACCAGTCAAGGAAGGCTACGGAGGGGTCAACAGGGGTTACTATCTCAACCCCGAGGCGGACAGACTGGTAGACCTGGCGATGTCGACATCCGATCCGGAGGAGAGGGCAAAGATCATGAGAGGTGTATGGGCCATGGCCGCCGAGGACGTATCCTACATCCCCCTGCATTTCCAAAAGGACATCTACGCCTGCAACGATCGCATCGTCTACCATCCCAGGAAAGACAAGTACGTCTATGCCTGGGACGTAGAGTTCAAGGACTGAGCTGCCGATTCTAAATAAACCCGACCGCCACGGCGGAGTCTTCCCGTTCAGGAGGATCCGCCGTGGTGTCTATCGCAACCACGGAGGTTGACAGTGTTCAGATTTATAGTTAAGAGGATTGGACAGCTGTTTCTGGTGCTGTTCGCAGTCTCCCTCATAGTGTTCATCTTCACCAGCGTCATGGGGAATCCGGTATATCTGATGGTCCGGGAGAACGCCACCGAGGCGGAGATCCAGGCGGTCACCCAATATCTGGGATTGGATAAATCGTTACCGACCCAGTACTGGATCTTCGTTAAGAACGCCTTGTCGGGAGACTTCGGTAAATCCTATATGTACCACCTGCCGGCTTTGGGACTCATAGTCGAGAGGTTCCCTGCAACCTTAGAGATAGTTTCTGTAGCCCTTTTGCTATCCGCTTTCATTGGCATTCCCCTAGGAGTAATATCCGGAGCCTACCCCAAGAACCCCTTCAGCAAGGGAGTCATGGCCTTTTCCATAGCGGGAATATCCATGCCCTCCTTTTGGATAGGCATGGTTCTGATATTCCTTTTCGGCATTTTTCTTGGAGTGCTTCCCGTCTCCGGCAGAGGGGAGACCGCCGAGTTTCTGGGCATATCGACGAGCCTGGCCACGTGGGACGGATGGATGCATATACTGCTACCGTCGGTGACCCTGGCCCTGGGCAACATAGCCACGATAATAAGGCTGACCCGTTCGGGGATGCAGGAAAACATGAGACAGGACTACGTAAAGTTCGCCAGGGCAAAGGGAGTACCCCGAAGAAAGGTGTTGTTCGGCCACGCCCTGAAGAACACCCTCATCCCGGTGGTGACCATCTTCGGTCTACAGATGGGGAGTCTCATAGCCTTCACGACCATAACCGAGACCATCTTCGCCTGGCCCGGTATGGGCAAACTGCTGATAGACGCCATAAACAGCGCCGATCGTCCGATAATAGCGGCATATATACTCTTCGTGGCGGTCATGTTCGTCTTCATCAACTTCGTGGTGGACATCATGTACGTGTTCATAGATCCCAGGATAGATCTACAGTGAGGAGGACCAAATGGCTGAAGCGACGAAAAAGGGGATCCTGACGGATCTTAGAAAGACCGAATTCTTCCACAACTACATCCGATCCACTTCCGGCATGGTCGGGTCCATCCTGGTTATCTCGGTCCTCCTCATAGCCGTATTGGGGCCTCTATGGACGGTTCAAAATCCCTACGACATAGCGACATTGGAGCTCAAGAACGCCTATAAACCGCCTATGTGGCTAGAAGGGGGATCCCCCGACTTCCCTCTCGGAACGGACCAACAGGGGCGAGATATGCTGAGCACTATCGTCTACGGAAGCAGGGTCTCCCTCTTCATCGGGCTTGCGGGAACCGCTTTGGCCAGCGTCATAGGGATATTCCTGGGGCTGGTAGCGGGCTACTTCGGAGGCAAGGTGGACAACGTGATAATGAGGATAGCGGACATACAGCTTTCATTTCCGACAATGCTGATAGCCCTGTTCCTCATGTCCGTCCTGGGGAGGGGTGTGGTAAACATACTGATATCCCTGACTCTGGTGGGCTGGGTCAGATACGCCAGAACCGTCCGAGGCGAGACCCTTTCGGTCAAGAAAAACGAGTACGTCGAAGCAGCTAAGGTTATAGGGCTTCCTCACCGCAGGATACTTTTCCGACACATAATGCCCAACGTTTTCGCATCCATCATAGTCCTCTCAACAATACAGGTCGGATCATTCATACTTACCGAAGCCAGCCTGAGCTTTCTCGGCCTGGGAGTACCTCTTACCCGGCCGTCCCTGGGAATGCTGTGCAACAACGGATTCTCGGTGCTCTACAGCGGCCTTTGGTGGGTCTCGATCCTCCCGGGGCTCTACATCATGGTCATAGTGTTCGGCACCAACCTCCTCGGTGATTTCCTGAGAGACGAGCTGAACCCAAAGTTAAAGTGACGGGAGGAAAATCGATATGGCTGGAAGGCTCCTAAAAGTGAAGGACCTTAGAACCTACTTCCACACGTTCAAGGGGACCGTCAGGGCAGTGGACGGAGTGTCCTTCTACGTGGATCATGGAGAGATCCTTGCCATAGTGGGAGAATCCGGAGGGGGCAAATCAATCACGGGATTCTCTGTCATAAGATTGATAGATGAGCCGGGACGGATAGAATCGGGCTCAATCGAATTCGACGGCACCGATCTCATGAAGCTCTCCGAGAGAGAGATGAACCGCGTGAGGGGAAGGGATATCTCCATGATCTTCCAGGACCCCATGACCTCTTTGAATCCGGTATACACCATAGGCAAACAGCTGGACGAAACTCTGATGCTTCACACCGACATGGACGGCAAGACAAGAAAGAAGGCATCAATGGAACTTCTGAGATCCGTAGGTATATCCAACCCGGAGAAAAGACTCAGCGCCTACCCGCACCAGTTCAGCGGAGGAATGAGACAGAGGGTGGTCATAGCCATAGCCTTAGCGGCGGATCCCAAACTCGTGATAGCCGACGAACCGACCACCGCTCTGGACGTGACTATACAGGCCCAGATCCTAAGGCTGATGTCCGACATGGTCAAAAACAGGGGAAGATCCCTGATACTGATAACCCACGACCTGGCGGTGGTGTCCGAGATGGCCGACCGGGTCAACGTGATGTACTGCGGTAAGATCGTGGAGACCGGGACCACGAGGACCGTCATAGACAAAAGCGCCCATCCCTACACCAGGGGACTAATAGGCTCCATACCGGACCTGGATAGAGACAAAAAGAGGCTGGACACCATAAAGGGGATCGTTCCCAATATGTTCGATCTGCCCGAAGGCTGTCGCTTCGCCCCCAGATGCCCCTTCGCCCGAGCCATATGTGACGAAAAGGAACCGCCTCTGGTCGAGGTTGCGGAGGGACACCTGGCGGCATGCCATTTTCCACTCGGAGAGGAGAGCCTGTAGATGGAACCCCTTCTGGACGTACGGGATCTGGTTCAGAGTTTCGACCTGAACCCCGATCTTCTCAGCAAAATAACCTTCGACAAGGGACGGCCTACGATAAAAGAGAGGATCGTCAAGGCGGTGAACGGGATAAGCTTTTCCGTGAAAAAGGGGAAGGTCTTCAGCATAGTGGGAGAGTCGGGCTGCGGAAAATCCACCGCGGCAAGGACGGTAATAAAGCTGATAGAGCCGAAATCGGGAAATATAACCTACGACGGCAGGGACATAACCGAGCTTTCCAGAGAGGAGATGCTCCCTCTCAGAAAGAGGATGCAGATGATATTCCAGGATCCCTATGCGTCCCTAAACCCCAGACAGAGGGTCTTGGACATACTGACCGAGCCGATGCTGTTTCATAGAACTTCATCCTCCGTTGCAGAGGCGAGGGAAAAGGCCATGAAGCTGCTTAAACGGGTCGGGATCAGGGCGGAACAGGGATCCAGATACCCCCATCAGTTCAGCGGAGGTCAGAGACAGAGGATAGGCATAGCCAGGGCCCTGGCGGTGGAACCGGAGCTGATAATAGCGGACGAACCGGTATCGGCACTGGACGTCTCCATACAGGCCCAGATACTGAACCTGCTGATGGACCTTAAGGACGAACTATCTCTCTCCTATCTTTTCATAGCCCACGACCTCTCTGTGGTCAAACACATAAGCGACGAGATAGCCGTCATGTACCTGGGATACATCGTGGAAAAGGGGGACAAACGACAGATATTCTCGAACCCGTCGCATCCATACACCAGGGCGCTGTTCTCAGCCATCCCCAGGATATCCGGGAAGACCTCCGACACAGAGGACCTTCCTAAGGGAGAGATTCCAAGCGCGATAGACCTTCCCTCCGGATGTCCGTTTCACGGAAGATGCAAGGAGGCCATGCCTCTTTGCTCCCGACTGAGACCAGAGGCACAAGAGATGGAGCCGGGACATGTCGTCTCGTGCCACCTGATAAAATCGCAGAGTTGAAGGCTCGAAAACACAAAAAAGCGGCGGTCCCTAGGGACCGCCGCTTTTTGAGACTAGATTAGAAAAGGTTTAAACAGGCGTAACGTTCGAAGCCTGGGGACCCTTCTGTCCGTTCTCGATGGTGAAGGTCACAGCCTGACCCTCATCAAGGGTCTTGAAGCCGTCGACGTTGATGGCGCTAAAATGGACGAAGTAATCCTTTCCGTCCTCACCGGTGATAAACCCATAGCCCTTTGTGCCGTTAAACCATTTCACTGTTCCCTGAGTCAAGGTGTTGCCTCCTAAAATGTTTTTTGCCGCTACCATTTCTGCGACAAACAAAGTCTACTTCAATCCCATCCACTTGTCAACAACTTTTATAAGATTTTGTAAAAATATTTTTATTTAACCCAAAGTTATTTTAAGTCTTCAGAGAGCCCTTCCAAGAAAAAAACTGAGACACCCCGAACCAACTGGATATATGATATCGTTTCCTAAACAAGATCCAGGAGGAGAGAAATGAGACTTATACTTTATAACGTGAGATACGGCACCGGGACGGGACTCTCCTACCATGTGCCAGCGCCCTTTTCCGGGAACTTCCGAAGATCGACCGGACGGTTCAAACGGATAACCGATTATCTTATGAACCTCTCTCCAGATATAATCGGACTGGTGGAGGTTGACGGAGGTTCATACCGCCACGAGGGAAACTGCCAAGCTGAGACGGCAGCTTCGTCGATGGGAGGCCATCATCGTTTCGCGGTTAAATACGGCGAGAGGATCTCTCGGTTACCGGTTTTAAGATCCCAGGGAAACGCCATAATATCAAGGCTAGCCCCGATCAAAACCGACTGCCATGATCTGGGCAGAGGGATGAAGAGAAACGCCCTTGAGGTCGTCTACGGCGACTTCTCCCTGGTTCTAGTGCACCTTTCTCTGGGCAGCAGAAGCCGTCGTCACCAGATCCGAGCACTGAGGGACCTCTGCTCAGCCAGAGAAAGACCTCTCATACTGGCCGGAGACTATAATACCCTATCCGGGCCGGAGGAACTGGCTCCTCTCAGAGAGACGGGAATGGCCAGCGTAAACGAACTCGGGCTTCCCACCTATCCATGTAGAAGGCCCCGAAAGGAACTGGACTTCGTTCTGATCTCCGAGGAGATATCAACCAAGGGTTTTTTCATCCCTGACGTACGTTTTTCCGACCACCTTCCACTCATATGTGACCTCGAAATTTCCCATTGAAAAGGAGTTGAGCCATTGCCATGCCTCTTAGCACCGTACTGACCGATCACCATCTCTGGCTGTTGATATTGGGGATACATAACGTCTCCTCCTGGATGATAAGGGTTACCATGCTGGCTGTTGTTCCCATGAGACACACCCCGGGAGCCGCCATGGCCTGGCTGGTGGTCATCTTTTTCTGGCCCTGGCCATGCCTGCTGCTGTACCTGGCCATGGGGTCCAACCTTCTGCCTCAGAGAAGACTGAAGAGACATCAGAGACTCCTCAGAGAGCTGTCTACCGTGAGAATAAGGTGTCACCAGACACTGTGCGCTCTGTCACCGGAGCTTCCGAGATCGCTACACAGAATATCCTCTCTGGCCGAGACTCTGGGACACATGGCGATAGTCGGGGGAAACGACGGGAAGCTTATATCCAAGGCGTCCGATCTCTCCTCGCTACTGGTGGGAGACATAGACGAATCTAAAGAGACCGTGGACCTGCTCTACTATATATTCTCCGACGACAACATAGGAGGCCCGGTGATAGAAGCCCTGACCAGAGCCTCCAAAAGAGGGGTTCAGTGTCGTCTTATGATAGACAGCGTCGGATCGGGCTCTCTTATAAAGGAAGGAAGGGTCGAGTGGCTAAGGGCCCAGGGAGTTTCGGTAGCGGAGGCCCTTCCGGCAAGTCTTTTCAGGAGACATGCCGCCCGATTCGACCTTAGAAATCACAGAAAGATAGCCATCGTAGACGGATCCGTGGCCTACACAGGCTCTCACAACATGATAGATCCCAGATATGGACACAGGGATCTAGTATGGCGCGATATGTCCATCAGGCTCAAGGGACCGGTGGTGAGACAGCTCCAAGCAGTTTTTCTGGAAGATTGGTTCGTCGAGACCGGAGAGGAACCGGACCTCAAACAACTCACCGCCCCGGTGGACCAGTGGGGTGACATATCGGTACAGACCGTTCCCAGCGGTCCGAACTACAGAACGGAGAACTATCAGAGACTGATAGTCAGCGCCATGCACGACGCTACAAGACGGGTGATAATAACCACCCCTTACCTCGTTCCCGACGAGAGCCTTCTCCAGGCTATGGAGGTAGCGGCCCTCAGAGGCGTCAGGGTTCAATTGATAGTCCCATCCCGAAGCGACCAGTTTCTGGTGGGACACGCAGCCAGGTCCTATTACCAGGAGCTTATGGATATGGGGATAGAGATCTACCAGTTTTCCGATGGACTACTCCACGCCAAGACCATGACGGTAGACGGGGAGCTTGCATTCTTCGGATCCAGCAACTTCGACATAAGATCCTTCGCCTTGAACTTCGAGATAAACCTAATCTTCTACGGCAAGGAGGAGGCTACCGCCATGGTGGAGGCACAGGAACGTTTTCTGGCGAAGTCGATAAGGCTCACGTCGTCCAGATGGAAGGATAGGCCCTTGGGGGTGAGAACACTGGAAAGCGCAACCAGGCTTTTCAGTCCTCTGTTATGAGAGTTATCGCCGCGATATCGACCTTGATCCTCCTGGCCGGGATAGCCTCCGCCCAGGAGGAAATCATATTCGAAAACCTATCCCTAGAGGAAGGGCTCTCCCAGACCACTGTCAGGGCTATCCTCATGGACAAGACCGGCTACATGTGGTTCGGAACGGACGGAGGTCTTAACCGATACGACGGATACGAATTCAAAATCTACCGTAAAAGATGGGGCCGAGACGACGGACTCTCGGACAACGTCGTGACCTCACTGGCAGAGGGCGAACGAGGCTATCTGTGGATAGGCACCTCCGGAGGGCTGGATCGACTGAACATGGCTACTGGAACGATAGAACACTACAGAAACGACCCTGCCGACGAAAACAGCCTGAGAGATCACGAGATAACGTCCCTCTGCGTGGACCGTTCGGGAACCCTATGGATAGGGACGACGGAAGGTCTGGAGAAGTCCATCGACATGGGCGGTGAATTCGAACATCAGAGAGATCTGCCCGAAGCCCCCGAGGAAGGGGTCAATATCTTAAAAGCCGATCGTTCCGGAGGAATTTGGATAGGGACCGACAGGGCCCTGTACAGAAAGGACGACGACGGCTACTCCCGCTACGTGATGAAAGGCTTAGGTAACGACTCGAACAGGGCCGTAACGGCCATAGAGGAGGACCACCGTTACCGGATCTGGGTGGGAACGAGATCCGGTAAGCTCTATGGTCTGGACAGACAGTCGGAAAAATTCGCCCCGGTATCTCTACCCACTGATAAAACCGGGCTCTCCAGATCGATAACGTCCATATACGAGGACATCGCGGGAGAGCTATGGATAGGGACCGACGGGAACGGGGTTATCCGCTTCGACCCAAACTCCGGAAGCACCTCGGTCTACCGCAGGGACGACACATCTCCCCACGGTCTCAGAGGAAACATAGTCCTCTCTATTTTCGGGGACACGGGGTCGTCGATATACTTCGGAGATCTTACAGGCATCATCTGGATGGGGACCTTCTCCGACGGAGTGGAAAAGGTTCACCTAAAGAAACCCTTCCAGAGGTACGACAGCAAATCCTACAACGTCAAGGGCCTTGTAGGACAGGACGTCAGGGCACTGTGGAAGGACAAAGACGGCACCCTCTGGGCCGGCACCTACGGCGACGGACTCAGGGTTATCGACGAGAGAAAGGGCACTTCGGGGACCATAAGGCACAACCCGCAAGACCCCATGAGTCCCGACAGCGACAGAATACTATCCATATTCAGATGCGACGACGATAGACTCCTGGTAGGAACGGACTCGGGACTGGACAGCTTCGACGGCAACGTCTTCGATACGATCCCCTTTATAGGCATGAAGGAATCTCCACCGGTTCGATCCATGACCCAGGGCAACGACGGAACCCTCTGGATCGGAACGGAAAGAGGACTATTCCGACTGGACGGAGCGATGGCCCTACCGGAAGACGGATGGGAGTGCCTTGCCGAAGCGGAGATAACCTCCATGGCCTTTAGAGACGGAATACTGTGGGTAGGCACCGACGACGACGGTCTATTCTCCTTATCTCTGGAGGATCAAACCTGTCGTCATATGACTCCTTGGTCGGATGACTGGGTCATGAGCGACAGGATACTATGTCTGATGCTGGACGAAAAGGGGCTCTGGATAGGGACGGACCTAGGACTTCAGAGGATAGAAGAAGACCAAGTCGACGTATATACGTCCGAGAACGGCCTGCCCAGCGACGTGATAAAGGCGATCCTTCAGGACAGATACGGCAATCTATGGCTCAGCACCGACAACGGCCTGAGCCGCATGGATCCCGAGACCGGGGACCTCACCAACTACTCCATGGGAGACGGCCTACAGGGGAAGGAGTTCAATCGAGGGGTGGCCATAACGGACCGCTTCGGCAAGATCTACTTCGGAGGGACCAAGGGGTGCAACAGCTTTTATCCGGACAACATAAGTGAAAACGAACACATACCTCCGGTCGTGATAAACGAGGTATCGGTGTTCGGAGAGCCGGCCCCTATGAGGAAAAATCGACAAGGATACAACAAGGTCGTCCTCACCGACAGACAGAACTACATCACCATAAAGTTCGCCGCACTGGATTACACCGCACCGAAGGCCAACGAATACATGTATCGCCTGAAGGGGTTCGACGAGAACTGGATACACTCGGGAAACGGACACGAGGCCAGCTACACCTATCTACCTCCGGGACGATACGTCTTCTCCGTAAAGGGAGCCAACAACAACGGGGTCTGGAACGAAGAAGAGGCGAACCTCGAGATAGTGGTAATTCCCCCGATATGGAAAACCCCCATAGCCTATCTTCTCTATATCTCATTGCTGGGGATCGTACTCTATCTGGCGCTTAAATACGTCAGAAACCGACAGGAAAAGAGGACTGAGAGACGTTTAAGGATGGTCATGGAAGGGGCCAACCGAAAGCTGACCGAGAAAAACAGGCAACTGGAACAGGCCAGGAGACACGAGGCAAAACACAGACAGAGACTGAGATCCCTCGCCACTGCCCTCACCGAAGCGGAGGAAAGGGAAAGACGTCAGATAGCCACGGAGGTCCACGATTCCATAGGCCAGACTCTGGCCCTGTCCAAGATAAAACTCGAGATGCTCCGCCAGTCCCTTTCCGGCCAGGCCGACGAGGACATATCGGCGGTTACGTCCATGCTGGACGAAACGATAGACTCCACCAGGACCCTAACGTTCGAATTAGGGACTCCCATGCTATACCGTTTCGGCTTCACCGCAGCGTTGGAATACCTGTCGGAGAGATTCGAGGATAATTATGGCATCTCCATAGAGTACATCTCGGACGGACCGATGCCCTCGATGGACGACGACATGAAGGCCTTCCTGTTCAGAGCGGTCAGGGAACTGGCGATGAACACGGTAAAGCACGCGGAGGCATCTAAGATGACCATCAGGATCAAGACCTACGGAGATCGACTTTACGTATCGACCACCGACGATGGATCGGGCTTCAATCCCAAGACCCTCGAAAAACTGGAGGGAAACAGGAGATCCTTCGGCCTTTTCAGCCTCAGAGAGAGGATAATCTCCCTGGGAGGACGGCTGGTAATAAGGTCGACCCCGGGGGAGGGGACCTCTGTGAGACTGATGGTCCCGGTCGGAAGGAGGAACGACGAATGACGATAAAGATACTCCTGGCAGACGACCATAAGATACTCAGGGAAGGAGTAAAGGTCCTGCTGAACCGCCAGGAAGATATGGAGGTAGTGGCAGAGGCAGGAAACGGAGAGGAGGCCCTGTCCATAGCCGGCGAGATCAGACCTGACGTAACTGTCATGGACGTCATGATGCCCCAGATGGACGGAATAGAGGCGACCAGACGGATAGTAGAGGACGGCTCGTCGAGGGTGGTGGCCCTCTCTATGTACGCCGACAGAAGCTTCGTCTCTGAGATGCTCAAGGTAGGAGCCCTGGGATTTCTTCTGAAGGACTGCGCTTCCACCGAACTGGTCGAGGCGGTGAGGAAGGTTATGGACGGGGAGATCTACCTGGGGCCCAGCATATCCCATATAGTCGCAAAACTGTACGTGTCGTCTCTGCACGACCCGGACGAGATAGAACCTCTGACGCCTAGGGAAAAAGAGATATTGATACTCCTGGCGGAGGGGAACACGAACAGAGAGGTGGCGGAAAGACTGCATCTCAGCATAAAGACCGTCGGGACCCACAGGCAACACATAATGAACAAGTTGAAGCTGGAAAACCTGGCCGATCTGGTCAAATACGCCATACGAAATGGAATGATCTCCATCAATAGATAACTATAAGCGACAAAACCTTAGTATAAATCAGCAAGAGGAGAAGCCCCTATCATCCTAAGACCGATTGTACCGCCCTGTGAAACGACATATGCTTACAAAAGTGTAGCTAAACACATCATATTCACATGGAGGGACGATCAATGGAGAGAAAAGGAAAGATAGGGCTTCTTCCAAAGCTGATAATCGCCATCATCGCCGGTATCCTGATAGGCAAGTTCACCCCCGAACAGGTGGTAAGGCTTCTCGCGACCTTCAACGGCCTCTTCGGCAATTTTCTGGGCTTCAGCATACCTCTGATAATAATCGGGTTCGTGGCTCCCGGAATAGGCGACCTGGGAAAGAACGCCGGTAAGATACTAGGATTAACGGTCGCGATAGCCTACGGTTCCACCGTTTTGGCCGGTTCCCTGGCCTACTTCGCAGACAGCGCCGTATTCCCCCACATTCTTAGCGTAGGCGCCATGGTCTCCGAATCGGCAGCTCACGGAAACCCCGAAGAGGCCCTGCTGGCGCCGTTCTTCATAGTGGAGATGCCTGCGATAATGGGGGTCATGACCGCCTTGCTGATAGCCTTCACCCTCGGGATAGGGATGGCCGCCATAGACGGAGGCAAACTCAACGAGGTCATGCACGAGTTCCAGAGCATAATAGAAAAACTTATCTCCGTGGTGATAATTCCCCTCCTTCCGCTTCACATCTGCGGCATCTTTGCAAATATGACCTACGGAGGCGAGGTCCAGACCATTATGTCGGTGTTCATAAAGGTATATGCCGTCATAATAGCGTTGCATTTCACCATGTTGATCGTCCAGTACCTCATAGCCTGTTCCGCCGCCGGAAAGAACCCCTTCAAGGCGATAAAGAACATGATCCCGGCCTACTTCACCGCCATAGGGACTCAGTCCTCCGCCGCGACTATCCCTGTCACACTTCAGCAGACTAAGGAAAACGGCGTCGACGAGGACGTGGCGGACTTCGTGGTTCCCCTCTGCGCTACCATACACCTGTCGGGAAGCACAATAACCCTGACCAGTTGTGCCATAGCGGTCATGATGCTTCACGGAATGGACGTATCCTTCGCAGCCATGCTGCCCTTCGTGATGATGTTGGGAGTCTGCATGGTAGCGGCACCGGGAGTTCCTGGCGGCGCCGTCATGGCGGCTTTGGGAGTGTTGGAGTCTATGCTCCACTTCAGCCCGACCATGCTCTCCCTCATGATAGCCCTCTACCTGGCCCAGGACAGTTTCGGAACCGCCTGTAACGTCACGGGAGACGGAGCCATCGCTATATTGGTCAACAAATTGACAGGCAAGAACGCAAGAGTTCAGGACGCCTCCGGACAACCGGTAGGCGCCGGAGACTGACGGGAACATAAAAACCCGAAACACACCACCCCCCGAGGGGAGAGATTATCTCTCCCCTCCTTTTCATGATCAAAAAAGGAGGCCGACATAGATGAAACGAATAGTGGTAACCGGAGGACTGGGACAGATAGGGACGGAGCTGATCCGCCGACTCAGGAAGGAATACGGCAACGACTGCGTATTGGCAACGG
>NZ_JAKGUG010000013.1 GCF_021568855.1 Dethiosulfovibrio russensis
GAGGAGATACGGTTCCAGATCTCCGGCGACCACACGGCCTCGGACATAGACGCTGTTCTGGATATCCTCAGGGAGTACAGGGATAAGAGGTAGAGGAGGCCGGCTATCGTCGTTTTACCCTATGACGGTTCGGTAAAAATTACGATGTAAAGCGAGGGCCTTCGATGTAATTTATACGTAGATATTTCGGAGGTGATCTCATGAGAAATGTAAAAAGTATCACGATGAGAGTTGTTTTTTCAGCTTTGATGGCGGTCGTCCTTTCCTTGTCCGCCGTGTCTGCCCAAGCTCAGGACGTCTATACGGGCAACCCCGTGGCCGCCATATTCGAGCAGGCTTCTCCCGCGGTGGTCAACATAGACACGGAGGCCATGGTGAGGCAGAGCGTGTCTCCCTTCGGGGACGATCCTTTCTTTAGGGAGTTCTTCGGAGAGAGGTTCAAGGAGTTCTCCAGGATGGTCCCTATGAGAGGGAAGGGGTCCGGTTTCATCGTCAGCGAGGACGGCAAAATCCTTACGAACAACCATGTCGTGGCCGATGCCGATACCATAACGGTAACTCTCTCGGACGGCAGGACATTCGACGCCAAGATAGTTGGTAAAGACCCGACCTTCGATCTAGCGGTTTTGAAGATAGAGGCGAAGGATCTTCCGATCCTCGAGTTGGGAGACTCGGAGACCACCAAGGTCGGCGAGTGGGCCATCGCCATAGGGAATCCACTTGGCCTGGAACATACCGTCACAGTGGGAGTTGTCTCGGCCAAGAACAGGAGCATCCACGCCAGGAACTTCAACTTCGACGGTTTCATACAGACCGATGCGGCCATAAATCCCGGCAACAGCGGAGGCCCTCTTTTGAACATGGACGGCAGGGTTATCGGCATAAATACGGCTATAATCCCTTACGCCCAGGGCATAGGATTCGCTATACCGGTGAACATGGCAAAACAGGTCATGGACGATATAGTCCGTTACGGCAAGGTCAGGAGAGGTTGGCTCGGAGTCTATATACAGCCGGTAACGAGGGACTTCGCCGAGGCCTATAAGCTCGATGGAACCGACGGGGCCGTAGTCAGCGACGTGGTTCCCGATTCTCCTGCGGCCAAGGCCGGCTTGAAGAGGGGAGACGTCATTATCTCCATCGACGGAAAGAAGGTCAAGGATCATCAGGATTTCGTTATGAAGGTCCGTCATCGTATGGCGGGAGACGAGATCGCCCTGAAGGTAGTTCGCAGGGGAGAGGAGAGGACCTTGAAGGCCAAGCTTACCGAGGTAGACGATACCGCCGGATTCGGCGAGGCGTCCGAGTTGGGAGAGATCGACATACTCGGGGTCAAGGTGGCAGTCATCACAGGCCAGCTAAAGGATAAATACGATCTTCCGTCGGAAGACGGTCTGGTGATACTGTCGGTCGAGGAGCGGTCCTCCGCGGCTATGGTCGGACTGAAGGAGGGAGACGTTATCCTGGAGGCCAACGGCCATTCCCTGAAGACCCCCTCCGATCTTGGCAGGGCCCTGAAGAACGAAAAGGGCAATGCGGTATTGTTGGTGAGAAGGGACGGAAGGACCACCTTCATATCCATATCTCTGAGGCGTTAGAGTGAGAAAAAGGAAGGGGCTCCAAAAATCGGAGCCCTTTCCTTTTGATTTTATCTATATCGACGAGTTAGCTGCATTCACTGCACTGGACCTTGTAGCCGACGCCTCTTACCGTTACGACTATGGAGTCCATCTTGTGTTCTCTGAGCTTGTCCCTGAGGTACTTTATGTGGACGTCGACCACGTTGCTGGTTCCGTCGTATTCCTTCTGCCATACCTCGGATATGATCCTCTCTCTGCTGAACACCTGGTTGTCGTGGCGCATGAGGATCTCGAGAATATCGAACTCCCGTCTTCTGAGGGGCACGGAGGTTCCGTCGACTTTGCATTCCCTCGCCACAGGATCCAGTATGAGTCTGCCGCAGGTGAGGAGAGGCCTATGGCACTGAGCGCTTCTCCTTATGAGAGAATGTACTCTGGCGATGATCTCTCTTCCGTCGCAGGGCGAGGCCACGTAGTCGTCGGCCCCTCTCTCAAACATAGCGACCAGGTCGTCCACGGTCTTATCGGCCGATATTATCAATATGGGCAGTCCCATTCCACTTTCCTTGTTGAAGTCGACCAGGTCCATCCCGCAGTTGTCCTCAGCGTCTTTTCTGTCTATTATGACGCAGTCGTACTTGTTGGACTTCAGCATCTCCAGGCCCTCCTCTGGATCGCTGATGCGGACTACGGTAAACTCTCGAGATAGATCGCTGAACAGATTCTGGCTTTCACCGACGCCTACGTTGTCCTTATCCCCTATCATAAGAATTCTCATTTATACCACCCCTGAAAAAATAGTAGATTTCATAGATGCTATCGCATCTTACGTGTATTAAAACACAACCACACTGCCTTGTCTAGAGTGAAAAAAGATTTTTGAGGGAGTTTTTTAGGGCTGCTTTTATAGTTCTTGTCCGTAGCCGATTCGGATGATACAATTAGCGCACCCAAATCTAGGATAGCCCTTTAAGAGCTTTCGTGGATTAGGGAATTCGACGGTAAAAGTCGTTTAGAGGTGAACAGTATGCTTTCCAAAGAAGAGAAGAACGTAATCAT
The DNA here is from genome assembly GCF_021568855.1 of Dethiosulfovibrio russensis. NCBI lineage: Bacteria > Thermotogati > Synergistota > Synergistia > Synergistales > Dethiosulfovibrionaceae > Dethiosulfovibrio > Dethiosulfovibrio russensis. The sequence continues at coordinate 2,640 of NZ_JAKGUG010000013.1, forward strand.
CGAGGATTTTCACTCCCATTCCACCGATACCGGGTCTCCCGAGGTCCAAGTGGCGATCCTTACCAAGAGGATCAGAGATCTGACCGAGCATCTCAAGGTGCATAAGCACGACTTCCACTCCAAGAAGGGGCTTCTTACAATGGTCGGACGTCGTAGGAAGATGTTGAGATACCTCAGGAACAAGGATTTCAACAGATACAAGACCCTTATCGAGAGGCTCGGCCTGAGACACTAAAAAAGAGTCAAAATTCGAGGTCTGAAATGCGGAGACGATTTAAATCGTCTCCGCATTTTTCGTCTTTTATGTGGTATGCTTATCCAGATCGAAAGGGATGGAAAAAACAAGGAGGAAATTTTTATGCAGGATGTTTATCGAGTGAGAGTTGGAGAAGAAGAGCTGGTCTTCGAGACCGGTAAGGTAGCCAAGCAGGCCAACGGATCGGTATGGGCCAGGCAGGGCGACACGGTCATACTTACGACCGCTTGTATGACCGATAAGCCGAGAGAGGGATTGGATTTTTTCCCCCTTCTGGTCGATTTTGAGGAGCGATTTTACTCCGCAGGGAAGATCCCCGGCGGTTTCATAAAGAGGGAGGGCCGTCCTTCCCAGACCGCTATTTTAAGTGCCAGGGTCATAGACAGGTCGATCCGTTCTCTTTTCGAGGGCTGGATGAGGCACGACGTGCACGTGGTCTCCACCGTCCTTTCTGTGGACCAGCAGAATCCGCCTAATATACTGGCAATAAACGCCGCTTCTGCGGCCCTGACCATATCCGATATCCCATGGGGTGGTCCTGTAGGTGCGGTACGTATAGGCAATATAGATGGTTCCCTGGTGGTTAACCCCACGGAGGAGATGATGGAGAACAGTTCTTTGGAGCTGGTCGTCTCCGGTCACGCCGACGGCATCACAATGGTCGAGGCGGGAGCCCAGGAGGTCCCGGAGGATCTTCTGGTGGACGCCATGGAGCTTGCCCAGGGAGAGATAAAGAGGATCGTCGATCTCCAGCTACGCATGAGAGAGGAGATCGGCAAGGACAAGATCGTAATAGATCCTCCTGTCAAGGTTCCCGAGATAGATTGCTGGGTGGAGGAGAACCTCAAGTCCGACATCGCCGAAGCCGTTATGATACACGATAAAAAACAAAGAGGCGTTGCCGTTCGAGCTCTGGAGGATAGAGCCCGGGAGCATTTTGCCGAGGAATTCCCCGATAAGGGAGGATATATATCCGGTGCCGTCGAGCATTGGGTTAAGGCCATGATGCGCAAAATCACCGTGACGGAGAAGCGCCGCGCCGACGGTCGAAAGACCGACGAACTCCGTTCTCTGAGCTGTGAGGTCGACGTCCTTCCCAAGGTTCACGGATCCGCCGTGTTTACCAGAGGGGAGACCCAGTCTCTGGCGACGGCTACTTTAGGTATGTTGGGCGAGGACGATCAGCTTATAGACGGTCTCAAACACAACGAGCCGAACAAGAGCTTCCTGCTTCACTATAACTTCCCGCCTTATTCGGTTGGAGAGGTTCGTCCCATGAGAGGACCGGGACGAAGGGAAATAGGACACGGCGCCTTAGCTGAGAGGGCCTTGACTCCCATTATTCCCGACGATACCGAATTCCCCTACGTGGTCAGGGTGGTGTCGGATATCCTTGAATCCAACGGCTCTAGCTCCCAGGCCTCCATATGTGGGGGTAGTCTGGCCCTTATGAGTGCCGGAGTTCCCATAAAGAGGCATGTTGCCGGCATAGCGATGGGACTGATCAAAGAGGGAGACGACGTCGTGGTTCTCACCGATATACAGGGACTGGAGGACCACTACGGCGACATGGACTTCAAGGTCGCCGGTACCCGCGAAGGGGTCACAGCCCTTCAGATGGACAACAAGGCCGGAGGTATAACCAGGGAGATACTGAAGCAGGCTCTAGGACAGGCCAAAGACGCCAGGATGGCGATCCTCGACGTTATGGAGCAGGCCATATCCACCCCCGGAGATCTCTCTCCCAACGCTCCCAGGATGTACACCATGATGATAAACGTGGATAAGATCCGAGACGTCATAGGCCCTGGAGGCAAGGTTATCAGGGGGATTACCCAGGAGACGGGGGCCAAGGTCAACATAGACGACGACGGTCAGATTCTGATTGCCGGAGCCTCCCAGGAAGAGGTCAACGCGGCGATCAAGATGATCGACGACATAGTCAGGGAGGTCCAGGCCGGAGAGGTCTTCCAGGGTAAGGTGACCCGTCTCATGGCCTTCGGAGCCTTCGTGGAGGTCCTGCCAGGCAAGGAGGGACTGCTCCACGTCAGCGAGATCAGTACCCACAGGGTAGGAAAGGTCGAGGATGTATTCAAACCCGGCGATCCTGTGCTGGTGATGGTCCGAGAGATCGACGATATGGGCAGGATAAACCTGACCAGAAAGAAGATTCTGGCCGACGAGTCGAAGGTCAAGGAAGCCGGACTGGAGTCCTGTCTGTCTTTCGAGGCCGAGAGGGACGAGGCTATAGCTGCCCTGCCGCCCGCACCTGCCGGCAACGACAGACGCAGGCCTGGCGGAGACGATCGTCGAAGAGGCGGTAACGGCGGTCGTAGAAACGATCGCAGATAAAATGGAGATACGTATCCCCGTGGTACGGGAAGGGGAAGCCTTAAGGCTTCCCCTTCCCGGCTATGAGACGAATGGTTCCGCCGGTATGGACCTGATAGCGGCGGAATCTGTGGTGATCCCTCAGGGAAAATGCATGACGGTGGGAACCGGAATCAGAATAGCGGTTCCCGAGGGGTTCGAGGCCCAGGTCCGACCAAGAAGCGGCCTGGCTCTCAAGAGAGGTCTGGTGGTTCCGAACTCTCCCGGAACCATAGATTCGGATTACAGAGGGGAGCTCAGGGTAATAATGATGAACCTGGGAGATAGTCCCTTCGAGGTGGCCGTAGGCGACAGGATCGCCCAATTGGTGATCGCTCCAGTCGCGAGAGCCTGCTGGGAGGAGGTCGCTACTCTGGAATCCACCGATAGAGGCTCCGGTGGATTCGGTAGCACCGGCATCTCGATCCCTTCGAGGAAGTAGTAGAGTAACGGGGACATCAAGGTCCCCTCTAGAGTTAAAGGGCCTGGTCGGTCCTTGGAAAGGCAGGTAGGAAATGTATCGTTTTTCCGGTCCCGCCGGGCAGCTTCTCGAGTCGGAGAAGGCTGTCGTCGGCGATATCTTAAAGGAATGGAAGCTTGAAAAGGGAGCTCTCGCGGCCAAGGTGAACGGAGAGGAGCTGGATCTCGACGTAGAGGTCTCCTGCGACGCCTCGGTGGAGCCCATTACCTCCGATACCGAAGAGGGTCTGGAGATATTGAGACACTCGACCGCCCATCTTTTGGCCCAGGCAGCCACAAGGCTCTTCCCGGGCGCCGTGGTCGCCATAGGTCCGGTGATAAAGGACGGTTTCTACTACGATATAGAGTTCAAGGAGCCCATCTCCGAGACGGATCTGCCCGCCTTTGAGAAGGAGATGCGCAGGATAGTCAAGAGGGGAATACCCCTGAAGCGTCAGCGAGTCTCCAGAGAAGAGGCCATAGAACTCTTCAAGGAAAGGAAGGATCCCTATAAGGTCGAGATACTGGAGGGGATAGACGACGATTCGGTCAACCTGTATTGGCAGGAGGAATACGTCGATCTCTGCCGGGGACCTCACGTTCCCAACACCAGGGTGCTTCAGAACTTCAAGCTTCTCTCCGTCGCCGGTGCCTATTGGAGAGGCGACGAGAACAATATCATGCTTACCCGTATATACGGAACCGCCTTCGCAACGAAGGAGGAACTGGAGGCCTACGTCACCAGGATGGAGGAGGCCAAGAAGAGGGATCACCGCAAAATAGGCCGTGAGCTGGGTTTGTTCTCTCTCCACAAGGAAGGCCCGGGGTTCCCGTTCTTCCATCCCAAGGGCATGGTGGTCATAAATACCCTGATAGACTTCTGGAGCAAGGTGCACAGAAAGAACGGCTACGATCAGATAAGGACTCCTCTGATTCTGAACAGAGACCTTTGGATACAGTCGGGGCATTGGGATCACTACAGGGAAAACATGTATTTTACCGAGATAGACGATCAGCCCTACGCCATAAAACCTATGAACTGTCCCGGAGGGATCCTGGTCTATAAGTCGGATCTTCACAGCTATAGGGATCTTCCCCTCAGGCTCGGCGAGCTTGGAATAGTCCATAGACACGAGAAATCCGGAGTGTTGCACGGTCTGATGAGGGTCCGTTGCTTTACCCAGGACGACGCACATCACTATTGCACTCCCGATCAGATCAAGGACGAGGTCTCCCTGATCATGGACATGGTGGACTACATATACTCCGAGGTGTTCGGCTTCAAGTTCCACGTGGAACTGTCCACCAGGCCGGATAACTCCATGGGTAGCGACGAGATGTGGGAGTTGGCCGAGAGATCTCTGAGAGAGGTGCTGGAGGAGAGGGGAACTAACTACGTTCTCAACCCCGGAGACGGAGCTTTCTACGGTCCCAAGATAGACTTCCATCTGGAGGACTGCATAGGTAGGACCTGGCAGTGTGGGACCATCCAGCTCGACTTCCAGATGCCGGAGAAGTTCGACGTCACCTACATAGGCTCGGACGGGAAGGAACATCGTCCTGCTATGCTCCACAGGACCATATTGGGAAGCATCGAGCGTTTCCTCGGCATACTGATAGAGCATTACGCAGGGGCCTTCCCCTTCTGGATCGCTCCCGTTCAGGTGAAGATTCTCGCAGTAGGGGAAGACCACGTCGATTACGCCAAGGATTTGAAGGCATTGCTCCAGGATCGGGAATATAGGGTTGAACTGGACTGTCGGGACGAAAAGCTCGGCAGGAAGATCAGAGATGCTCAGATGGAGAAGGTTCCCTTTATGCTGGTCGTCGGAGACAGAGAGCTGGAGACCGACACCGTCTCGGTCAGAGATCGGTCCGAAGGGGATAAAGGATCCATGAGCAAGGAGGATCTACTGGAGCTGCTTAAAGGGCAGTTCTCCCCCTTATAGAGAAAAACTTGCCTAAAACGGGATGTCGTGGTAACATCTCTCAAGTCACGATGTAGAAAAGAAGGGGATCCCCTCACCTGGCGACGCTTTTAGCAGTTGTCTGGTTCCAGTCGAATCATCGCGCCTTAGGGCGTAGTGTATTTCGTACTTTAGAGGGGGCCGTAGTCGGTCCCCTTTTTTTACGCCAATCATTCACGGAGGTGAACCGTTATAGCTAAGAAGCTTTCTGACGAGCCGAGAGTCAACGAGGAGATAACCGCACGAGAGGTCCTGGTTATAGACGATCAAGGTGGAAAATTGGGAGTCCTTCCCATAAGCGAAGCCCTGGATCTGTCGGCAGGAAAGGAACTGGACCTGGTGGAGGTGGCTCCGGGAGCCAAGCCGCCGGTCTGCCGCATCCTGGATTACGGTAAGTTCAGGTATCAGCAGCAGAAGCGGGAGAAGGACGCTCGTAAGAAACAGAAGACCCAGACTCTCAAGGAAATGAAGATGCGTCCGAAGATCGACGAACACGATTATAACTTCAAGACCAAGGCCATTAGGAGTTTCCTGGAGAACGGTCACAGGGTGAAGGTCTCCATATTCTTCAGGGGTAGGGAGATGGCGTTCCTGGATCGCGGTAAGGAAGTGCTGGACAGGGTAGCCAAGGACTGCGAGGACCTCGGTAAGATGGAGGGCTTTCCCCGTATGGAAGGACGTTACATGCGGATGATGATGACCCCGGTCCAGCAGAAAGAGGTCAAAAAATCCCCTAAGAGCGAAAGCGATCAAGGGGAATAATAAAAGTCGTATAAAACGGTATTCTAATATAAGGAGGAGCTCCTATGCCTAAGATGAAAACCCACTCCGGCGCTAAAAAGCGTTTCTCTTTCACCGGAACGGGAAAGGTATCCTATAAGAAATCCGGTCGCGCTCACAAGCTCAAGACGAAGAACGCCAGTCGCCTTCGTCGCCTTCGTCAGGACGGTATCCTTAACGACACTTTGACCGAGACGATGAAGAAAATGATGCCCTACGCCTAACGGCGATTTCGTAACGAGAGGTGAAGAACGATGCGTGTTGCTGCTGCCAGCTCTAGCGATAGAAAACGCAAAAAGCTGTTTTCCATAACTAAAGGTTATTTCGGAAGAAAGAAGAACGTCTATCGTCGTGCCAGGGAGGCTTTCCTCCACTCACTGACCAGAATGTACGCCGACAGGAAGCTCCGCAAGAGGGATTTCCGTCGTCTCTGGATAACCAGGATCAACGCTGCGGCCAGAATCAACGGCATGAACTACAGCAATCTGATCAACGGCTTGAAGAGGTCCGGCGTGGAGGTCAATCGCAAAATGCTTGCGGACCTGGCCGTAAACGACATGCCCGCCTTCGAGGCCCTAGCCGTCAAGGCCAAAGAGGCCTTGAACCAGGCGTAGTGAGGACATACAGCTCTATACGAGTTGAACGAGCCATCGTCGGAGGGTTCCTATCATTGATTTTGATAGGAGCCCTTCTGCTATGGGGTTTCAACTATCTTGGAGATATGCCTATCTCTCCGTTGGACGCCCTTTTCACCTCCACTTCCGCTGTCTGCGTGACCGGTCTGGCCGTGGTAGATACCGGCAGGGACCTGGTCTTTTCGTCTCAGGCGATACTCCTTCTTCTGATTCAGCTGGGAGGACTGGGAGTCATGACCGCGGCGACCTTCACCCTTTTTTTACTGCGTCGTCCCATAGGGATAAGACAGAGGCTTCTCTTTGCCGGAGGCATGGGGCTTGAGGGGCCCTCCGGTGCGGTGAGGCTCGTAGCCCGTATAGTGAAGATGACCCTTGTGATAGAGTGCTTAGCCGCTGTTCCGCTTTTTTTCGTCTTCAGCGAGACTATGTCTGCCATGGATTCCCTGTGGTGTTCGATCTTCCACAGCGTCAGCGCCTTTTGCAACGCCGGTTTCTCCCTCTTTAGCGATAGCCTGGAGGGTTACGCCACGGGGTGGCTTCTCCCGGCGGTGGTGATGTTTCTCATAGTACTAGGCGGTATCGGCTTCATCGTTTTGTGGGAGCTAGGTGAGTGGTTCAGAGGTAGAAAAAGGCTTTCCATCCATACCAGGCTAGTGCTGGTGGTAACCGTATCGTTGGTTTTTTTCGGAGCGGCCGTTCTCGCCTTGACCGAATGGGATGGTCTGCTGAGAGGGCTTTCGGTTCCCATGAAGATATGGAACGCCCTTTTCGCCTCCGTTACCTCTCGTACCGCCGGGTTCAACACCTTGCCGACCGTCGGGCTGTCCTCTCTAGGGGCTTTTTTGATCATGATCCTGATGATGATAGGGGCTTCGCCTGGCTCTACAGGAGGGGGAATGAAGACAACTACCTTCGGGCTTCTGGTCTCCTCCGCTTTTTTCAACACGAGAGGCAACTCCAACCTGGTGCTTTGGCACAGAAGCGTTCCTCAAAAGCTCGTGCTGAGGGCGATGATGCTCGCTTTTCTCTACGTGGCCACGGTTTTATTTGGTATACTCCTTCTGAACTTGGTGGAGGATATGTCGTTCAGGAGCTTGGCCTTCGAGGTCGTCTCGGCAATGGGTACGGTGGGGCTTTCCATGGGGGTGACGGCGGATCTCTCTCCTGCGGGAAAGTGGATTCTCATACTTCTGATGTTCTGGGGTAGGGTGGGGATCCTCACCTTCCTGTTCAGCCTCGCGAATATCGAAGAGTCCAGCAAGGTCAGCTACGCCGAGACCTCTATACCTATAGGATAGGAGCTGTTTTTCATGGCCCGGGAGACCAAGATGTATTTCGTCGTAGGGCTGGGGCGTTTCGGCCTCTCTCTTTGCGAGAGGTTGGTCGCTCTGGGACAGAGGGTAGTCGCGGTCGACATGGATCCTGACAAGGTGGCGGAGGTAGCCGATACGGTGGACTACGCCGCCGAGCTAGATGCCTCCGACGAGGAGGCTCTTATAAAGGTCGGGGCCAAGGAAGCCGATGTGGCCGTTGTCGCAATAGGGGAGAACGTGGAGGCCAGCATCCTCACCACCGCTATCCTCAAAGGTTTGGGAATAGATAGGCTCGTATCCAGAGCCCAGACCGCCCTTCACGCCAGGGTCCTGGCCAGAGTCGGGGCGGACAGGGTCATCTTTCCGGAAAAGGACATGGGAGTCCGTCTGGCCGAGCAGTTCGTCAACCCATGGCTGTCGAACTTCTCTCAGATACCTGGCAACGGCTACATAGTGGGAGAGCTGAAACCTCTTCCCAGTATGGTGGGAAAGAGTCTCGTTGACCTTAACTTTCGAAGTTCCTACGGAGCCTCAGTGTTACTGTTGGAGCGGGACGACGCCAAGATGATGCCAGGTCCGGATTCGGTTATAAGAGAGGGAGATAAACTGATGCTGGTCGGCGACAGGGAACGCCTGGCCGATTGGATATATAAATTGGAAAAGATAGATTCGGAAGGGGAGGTCTAGACGATGGATTTGAAACTGGATATAGAAGGGGTGAGAAGTTCCTTCCTTTCTGAGTTGGAGGATGCGAAGTCTCTGGACGATCTTAAAGACCTCCGGGTTCGCTATCTGGGCAAGAAGGGCAAGGTGACTGCCCTTTTGAAGTCTCTGGGGACGATGTCGCCGGAGGAACGTCCGGAGGCGGGTAAGGTCATAAACGAGCTAAAACAGGTCCTCGACTCGGACCTTGCCGGGAGGTCCAAAAGGGCGGAAGACGAGGCCCTGAGGAAAAAGGAGCTCGAGGAGTTCGTGGACGTTACCCAGCCCGCCAGAGGTCGCCTTTCCGGAGGAGTCCATCCGGTTATGCAGGTGATGTACGATGTCTCCGAGATACTCACCGGGCTTGGCTTTTCCGTGGCCCTTGGACCGGAGGTAGAGGACGACTTTCATAATTTCGAGGCCCTCAATATCCCCCCTCATCATCCCGCCAGGGATATGCAGGACACCTTTTATTTCGACGACGGCAGACTTCTCAGGACCCATACCTCTCCGGTACAGGTGAGGTCCATGTTGGCCTACGGGGCGCCTTTGAGGGTGGCCTGTCCCGGGAAGGTCTACAGGAGGGACAGCGACCCCACCCATTCCCCTATGTTCCATCAGATAGAGGGGCTTCTGGTGGAGGAGGACGTCTCCATAGGGGATCTCAAGGGCTGTCTGGAGGCCATGGTTTCGGCGATTTTCTCCAGGCCTCTCAAGGCTCGATACAGGGCGAGCTATTTCCCCTTCACCGAGCCGTCCATGGAGGTCGACATAGAGTGTATCGCCTGTTCCGGCAAGGATCCTTCCTGCCGGATCTGTAAGGGGACCGGATGGCTGGAGATAGGCGGTATGGGAATGGTCCATCCCGAGGTACTTCGGGCCGGAGGAGTCGATCCCGAGAGGTTCAACGGCTTCGCCTGGGGTATGGGGCTGGATCGAATAGCTATGTTGAAGTACGATCTCAGGGACCTTCGCCCTCTCTTCGAGGGAGATCTGTCCTATCTGCTCTCCGGGAGGGATGAATGATGCTGGTTTCCTGGAATTGGCTCAACGAGCTGGTGAATCTGCCTGTTTCGATGGAGACGGTGGCCGAGAGGCTTACCGTTACCGGAAACGAAATAGAGGCAATACATCGTCCGTGCGAGAAGTTGGCCGGGATTGTGGTGGCCCAGGTGACCTCGATCGTTCCACATCCTCGCAGCGGAAACCTCCTGCTGGTGGATCTCGATAGAGGGAATGGCTCGACCACCTGCGTTACCGCCGCTAAAAATCTGTCCGTAGGCGACAAGGTTCCCTATGCTCCCGGTGGCGCCACCATAGCCGACGGAACCGTGTTGAGCGACAGGGAGTTCGACGGTGTGGTCAGCTCGGGAATGATGCTTTCCGCCGAGGAGCTGGGACTTCCCGACGTGGCGGACGAGTTCGGTATACTGAGGCTCCCCGAGCATCTGACCGCAGGAGACGACGCAGTCAAGGCTCTGGGGTTGGACGATTTTATCTTAGAACTTTCCATAACCCCCAACAGGGGGGACATGTTGAGCATGAGAGGGATCGCCAGAGAGGTGATAGCCCTCTTCCCCGAGGCCTCCATGAGGAAAGGGGACGAGCCCGTTTCCCTGGGAGATCCCGACTGGGACTTCGATTTCAAAGGCATAACTCTGGAGGACGACGGATGTCCGGTCTATCTCATGGGTATGGCGGAGAGGCTGAAGATAGCTCCGTCACCTCTTGAGGCCAGAATTCGGCTAGCTCTTTGCGGAATGAGGCCGGTCAACAACGTGGTAGACGTTACCAACCTGACCATGCTCGCCCTGGGGCAGCCCCTTCATGCCTTCGATGCCGACAGGTTGCCCGATCGATCCATCTCGGTCCGTTCGGCCCTCCAAGGAGAGCGGTTCGTGACGCTGGACCACAAGGAAAGGGTCCTGGATTCGTCGGATCTCGTCATATGCAGTGGAGATAGCTCGGTGGCCCTGGCAGGGGTCATGGGAGGGTTGAACTCGGAGATAGAGGACGGCACGACGCGGTTGCTCCTGGAGAGCGCCATATTCGATTCTGCCAGGATAGGCTCGACCTCCCGCCGTCTGGGACTTCCCAGCGAGGCCTCCTATCGCTACGCCAGAGGGGTGGATCCGGAGCTTCCGGAGAGAGCCATAGACTACGCTTTCTCCCTACTGAGAGACTGGGGATGTGCGGAGGTCGCCTCCGGTGTGGCCAGAGCCTTCAGAGGCGATACGAACCGTCCGGTGGTGTCCCTGACGAAAAGAAAACTGGCTCGAATCGCCCAATGGGACGATATGGAAGAGGCGTCCTCCATCCTGTCGAGGCTGGGTCTTGTCGAGGTCGAGGTCAGTGAGGACGGCGGCGTGCGAAGTTTCAAAGTCCCTTCCTATCGTCCGGATATATCCATAGAGGAGGATCTCGTGGAGGAGGTCGCCAGGATAAGGGGATACGACGTGATACCTTCCCGAATTCCCGGATGCTCCTACGGTACGGGAAAACTGGGAGCCGTGACTGCGACATCGAGAGAGCTGAGGTCGCTCGCCATCGCCAGAGGGTACGTGGAGGTGGTCTCTTACAGCTTCCATTCGCCTAAATACGGAGAGACGCTGCGCCTCGAGGATGACCCCAGAGGTCGTTTTCTCTCCCTCAGCAATCCGATAAGCGGAGAGCTGTCCGTAATGAGATCGACTATGTTACCCGGACTTCTGGAGTCCCTGAGGCGGACCCTGAGGTCGGGCTGGAGAGGTCCCGTCAGGCTTTTCGAGTCCGGAAGGGTCTTCAGGCTGGACGAAAGGGACGAATTGATCGAGTTCGACAGGGTCTCCGGTCTGGTCTATCCCGGCAAGGATACACGCAGCCCTTACGGTGAATCCGTCGTAGACGATCTGCTGTCGGTGAAGGCGGACGTGCAGTCCTTCGGATTTTCCAGAAATGTCCGTTTCTCCTTCGTTCAAGGAGAGGAGCCTTTCGGACATCTTGGGCAAACGGCCCATATCGTGTATGATGGTGCGGTGATAGGCTTTATGGTAAGGCTGAAGCCGGCCATAGAGAGCGAGTTGGACCTGGACGGCCCGGTTTACTGCTTCGAGTTCGATCTGGCTCCTCTGCTTGAGGATCCGGTCTTGAGGTTCGGACAGGGCTCCTCTTATCCTCCGGTTTTCAGGGACGTATCCTTGCTGGCAGATTCCTCCGTATCGGTCGAATCCGTGATTGGTGACGTAGAAGACCTCGCCGACGACCTTCTAGATAAGGTCAGGCTGTTCGATATATACGATGGGAAAGGAATCCCCGAGGGCAAGAGGAGTCTGGCGTTTTCCATGGCCTACAGAAGCTCGGACAGAACCCTTAAGGACAAAGAGGTCGATTCCGTACACGATAAACTGAGGTCCAGGCTGGAAGAAAAAGGCTATTCTCTCCGCTGATCTGCGGAGCCATAAACGGGTATTCCCAAAATCTAAATAATACTGGAGGGGTCATTATGAACCTGGAAAATATGGATCAACTTATCGATGGACTTGCTGAGAGGCTTAAGGTCCTTAAAGAATCCAGAGACCGCTTCAAGGACGAGCTGGAAGGAGCCAAGGCCCAGCTTAAGGACAAAGAGATGGAACATATAAGACAGGACAAGGAGAGTCAGAGACGGATAGAGCAACTGGAGAGGGAGAAGATGAACCTTCAAAAGGAGAAGGCCCAGCTGGAGAGTCGTCTGACCGCCGTCTACGGTAAGCTTAAAAATCTGTTGCCCCAGGAGGGGCCGGATAACAGAGGATAAGAGGGGAGTCTCTTGATTGTCCGATAAAAGCCGCCAAGAGACCGTCGTGATAGGCAGGAGTCGCTACAGCGTGGAGACTGCCGTAGACGAAGCTACTTGGTCACGGGCCATGGCCTTCACGGAGGAGGTCATGGCCAAGACCGATTCCAAGATGCCCTCGGATCGACGACTTCTGATGGCGTGGCTGAACCTGGTCCTCTGGGTCGACGGTCAAAGCAGAAGGCTGGAGGATCTACTGGCTGAAGTCGCTCCAGAGGAGGATTCTCCATGAATATAGGATTGGCAATAGACCTGATATTTCTGTTCGTCACGGTTATTTTCGCTGTCAAGGGCATGTTACGAGGACTTATGGGAGAGGTCATCTCCTTGGTCGCCACGGTGGGAGGTCTGGTCTTGGCTTTCCGCCTGGCCGACCAGGGGGCTGCTTTTCTGACGGAAGCTTTCGATGGCCTGTCCTTCCCTGCCGGAAAGGTGATATCCATGGTGGTAGTCTTCGTCGTGGTCGTCCTTCTGGGTGCTCTGTTGACCAGGGTCTGCAGGGCTTTCCTGACCATCACCTCTCTCACCTTTTTGGATCGAATGCTGGGGCTGGCTGCCGGGTGCGTTAAGTCGGTGGCCCTTCTGTTGGTCCTCTTCGTCCTGGTTTCCATGGTGAAGCCTCTGGTGCCCCGGGAAGTTTTAAAACAGAGTCGTTCGATGATTTTAGCCGCGACCATATGGCCTCACGTCGCGCCCTACGCGGCCAAGAGCGGGCTTTTGCCCGATGAGGGGAGTTCCTATCCCGTCGATACGGGGGATATCTGAGTTATGTATGTATCGAAAACGGCCTATAAAAGCCTTGAAATAGAGAAGATAATGCTCCAGTTCGCCTCTCGGGCTCGAAGCGAACTGGGCGTTTTTATGTTGTCCCGGCAGGAACCCTTTTCCGATAAGGACCAGGTTCTCAAGAGACAGGCCCTGATCGAGGGTTACAGGAGGTATCTCTCGATACATGGCAATTTGCCCTGGTCTTCCGACGTGGCTTCCGTCGACGGCCTGATCGAAGGGGCCTCCGAGACCGGAATGATGTCGGGAGAGGAGCTTCTGCGTGTTCGCGTTCTCCTTCATCTGGCTGGGCGTATCCGCGATTCTGTCGGAGAGGTCAGGGATGATTTCCCCGCCCTGTGGACTTTGGCCAGAAGGGTCCGGGATTTTTCCGAGGATCTCGAAAGGCTATCCGTGTTGGACGAGAAGGGTGAGCTCTACGACGGAGCATCTCCGAGGTTGAGGGATCTGAGGGAGAGAATAGACGAACTACGGAGGAGAATAAGGAGAGACTGTAACGGCATAATCAACGGTAGCTCCTCCCATATGCTGCAGGAGAGGGTCCTCTCCATGAGAAACGGTAGATCGGTCCTTCTGGTCAGACAGGAGTTCGTGGGAAGGTTCCCGGGGATATTGGTGGATCGTTCTTCATCGGGAAACTCCGCTTACATGGAGCCCAACTGCGTGGTCTCCCTGAACAATCGCATGGTGGAGCTTCGTCAGGACGAAAGAGACGAGGAAAGACGAATTTTCCGGGCCCTTACCACCGGCATAATGTCCAGAAAAGGGGCCGTTATCGAGGCCCAGGACGTTGTAGGAATCATGGATATGATATATGCCGTATCCGATCTGATGGACAGGGAGAGATGGACCTTCCCGGAGATGACCGGAGGAACCCGTTTCAGACTGTTCCAGGTGCGTCATCCTATGCTCGGTTCGTCGGCGGTTCCCATTGACGTCCATTGCGGTGGGGCTTTCAGGGTCCTGGTCATCACCGGTCCCAATACAGGAGGAAAGACCGTGGCTCTCAAGACCGTGGGGGTGTCGGTATTTCTGGCCTGGTGCGGTCTGCCGATTCCGGCGGTGGAGGGCTCTCAGGTCGGAGAGGTGTCGTCTCTTTTCTCCGATATCGGCGACGAGCAGAGCATAGAGCAAAGTCTCTCGACCTTCAGTGCCCACCTCAAGAACGTCGTGGACATATTGGAGGACTCGGACGACCGATCCCTGATCCTTCTGGACGAGCTGGGTGCGGGCACCGATCCCCAGGAGGGAGCCGCACTCGGAGTCGCATTGCTAAAAACCTTCAAGAGAAGAGGTCCTTTGGTTCTGGCGACCACCCATCACAACCCCATAAAAAAGTTCGCTACCACCACCGACGGAGTAGAGACAGCCAGCGTGGATTTCGACCTATCCACCCTTACACCGACCTATCGGCTGATAATGGGTATCCCGGGGCAGAGCAACGCCTTGGCCATAGCTGAGAGGCTAGGGATGCATCGGGAGGTTCTAGGGGAAGCCGAAAAGGTGCTTAAAAGCGGAGAGGCCTCCATAGAGACCATGATAGGAGAACTTCAGAAGAAGACCCTCCATCTCGACTCTCAGGCCGCCTCTTTGTCCAAGGAGAGACAGGAGATAGAGGAGCTTAAAAAGGCCATTGCAAAAGACCGCCACGATCTTGAGAGGATAAAGAGACGGACCATTATGAAGGCCGACAGAGAGGCGGAGAGGGTCCTGGAGGAGGCGGAGAGCCAGGCCAGGGAGATGCTCCGTGGTCTCGACGAGGCCGCTAAATCGGCAGCCGACAGGGAGTTGAACAAGCACAAAAAAGGGGTCAAAAAATCGAAGGAACGATCCCAAGTCCGTCAGGCAGTATTCGAGGCCAAGGAGATAAAGGAACGGGGTTCCAAGGAGATAGAGGTGGGAGACGTGGTTCAGATCTCCGGATCAGGTTCGGCCGGAGAGGTTCTCTCTATAGGGGGAAAGAGAGCGGTCGTTCTGGTGGGAGGTCTGAAGGTCGAGACTGATCTCAAAAAACTTACGGCGAGTGACAAGAAGATACGTCCTGAGGTTTCCGGCCCTTCTATCTCAGTATCACGTCCCGTAGGGGTACCTAGCTCCATAATGGTACGAGGAATGACTGTGGACGAGGCTATGCCTCTCGTTGCGGACTACCTGGACAGGGCTGTCCTGGCTGGCTACGGAGAGGTTACCGTGATCCACGGAAGGGGCGAGGGGATACTGCGTAGAAAGGTCCACGAGCTATGCCGCCGTCTGTCCTATGTGGCGAACTTTCGACTGGGAGAAAACGGGGAAGGCGGCTATGGGGTGACAGTGGTCAGTTTCAGGGACTAGCTCCAGGTTTATTTCCGTAGGGGATACTTGACCTAAGAGGCTTTTCGATGTATCGTATTTAAGTTGCTTAGCTTTGAACGATGCGCCTGTAGCTCAGCTGGATAGAGTGCTGGCCTCCGGAGCCAGAGGTCGTGGGTTCGAATCCCGCCGGGCGCGCCATATGAGATATCGAGCCTCCAAGAGGCCTTCCAACCCGCCTGTAGGCGGGTTTTTTTATAGCCTATCTACGGTCGTACCATCGGTAGATATTAGACCGAGACGGGGAAAAGGATGTATAATCGACGGGCAAAAGACGAGTTCCAAGGGAGGTCGCGATGAAAAACGTAAACATCATAGTTGCGTGCGTTTTCATACTGACTTTGGTAGCGGTAGGTATGGTGCTCAAGGCCGCTCAGAGCGTCATACTTCCCTTTGTTATAGCCTGGCTTCTTTCATACGTGTTCGGACCTATAGTCCGCTTTATGGCTCGGAAGAAGATTCCAATCTTCTTCACCATCGTGGCGGTTTTAGCCCTGTTTTTGGGGGTATGTGCCCTAGGGGCCATTTTCATGAATACCCGGGTGGTGGCTTTCGCGTCGGCTTATCCCAAATATTACGATCAGCTCATAGCCCTCACGAAAAGCTTCACCAGCAGCGATCTGTTTCCTCCGGATTTCTGGGATAGCATAAACTGGGGCGAGAGGATGGGCAAATATCTTCTTTCCCTTTCAGGTTCCCTGGTAACCTTCCTGTCCAATCTGGTTTTAGTTATAGTTTTTTTGGTCTTTATGCTTTTGGGCAGCCCCTACGTGGAGTACAAGATCAAGAAGGCCTTCTCCGTCGACTCGGGGTCCAGGATTCTTTCTGTCCTTAAGGCCATCTCCACCCAGATAGGGAGCTATCTGACCTTACAGACCTTGATAAGCGTCTCAACCGGGGTCTGCGTTTGGTTGGCTCTGTCCTACCTTAGGGTCGATTTCGCCATGACCTGGGGGGTTTTGGCTTTCGCTCTCAATTTCATCCCGACCATCGGTTCCATAATAGCCTCGGTTCCTCCGATTCTGCTCGCTCTGGTACAGTATTATCCGAATACCTTTCCCGCCATAGGCGCGGCGGTGTCCCTTCTGTTAATCCAGATGCTTATCGGAAACGTGATAACTCCTAAGGTCATGGGAGATAGCCTGGACGTCAGTCCGGTGGTGATACTCATATCCCTGTTTTTCTGGGGCTGGCTTTGGGGTGTCATAGGTGCGTTGCTGTCGGTACCAATAGTGGCGATTATCAAGATAATATGCGAGAACGTCGACTCCCTGAACACGGTGGGAGTTATGATGGGGACAGGTAAACAGTATAAAAAGGAGTTCGAATGATCCAGAGAGGAGGTCGTTCCGAAGTGTCGGTTCGAGTGCTGAGGTTGGATAACGAAAAAGGGAAGAAAGCCAGCGTTCTGATAGAGGGCGATCACTTTCTTCATCCCGAGGGAGGCGGACAGCCCGGCGATTCTGGCGTTTTTTTCTCTGATAACTGCGATGGATTCATCTTAAATACCAGAAAGGACAACGGTCTCTGTGTCCTGGATCTAAAGCTTAAGAGCGGAGAGCTCAAAGAGGGAGACCTCCTTGAAATAGAGAGAGACGACGTCAGACATTCCGTCCTATCGAGGATGCACTCGGGGGAGCACGTTCTTTCCCGGGTCATGGAGGACATGCGGCCAGGGCTGTCGGTTTACAAGGTCGCAGTAGGCGAGGAACGGACCGGAGTCTACCTGAGATACGACGGCGATCTGGACTGGGATTTTCTCTTCGAAGCGGAGGATCGGGCCAGAGAGGTCGTAAGGTCGTCCTTGCCGGTGGAGACCTTAGTTCTCCCGATAGAGGAAGCAAAGGGACTGGACGGTCTCAAGGCCCGGTGGGACAGGGTTTCCGACGAATTCATACGAGTTGTCCGAATACCCGAGTTCGACCTGATCGCCTGTTCTGGAAGCCACGTGGAGAACACCTCCGAGATAGGAACCCTGTTCGTCGAGTCCTTCAAGGGCAGTTCTCCCGAGTGGGAGGTCGTGTTTTCCTTGGACTCCGACAGGGATGTCCTGTATTCCAGGGAAATGAGAAGGTTGATCTCCAGGGCGAACTGTCGATACGACGAGGTGGGAAAGATAATGGATCGTCTTGGCGATGAGAACGGTAGCCTGAGAAAACAGCTCGCCAAGGTCCAGCAGTACGTGACCCTTCCGTGGGAGACCAGAGAACTAGATGGATTGACTTTCGATGTGCTTCATTCGGTAGGGTTGCCCAAGGAGTTGGTTACCTCTTCCTGTAGAAAGAGGGCGGAAGGTCGTTCAGACTCTATCGTCTTGGCCCTCATCGACGATGGAGTCGGTCGGGCCATCCCCTTTATGCTGTGTGTCGGGGGGGATTTCACCTTTGATTCTAAGGGTTTGCTCGGTTCGAACGAGCTCAAGGTCCGTGGAGGCGGAAGAGGGGGAGTCCTCTCGGGGCAGACGGAATGTCGTTCTCTGGACGTATGGCTGAAGGTCTGTAGAGGTATTATTTCTTGAGAGGTCGGTGTTTTTTAGATGAAGTGGACGAAGATGTTCGCCGGAGAGGAAAGGGAACAGGATGTCGCCGATAACGGGAGGGAGATGGAGAGAGAGATCCTGCCGGACGATGACGACGGGGTGGAGATAGTAGCCAGGATCCGTTTTAACGCCGACGGTCAGATAGGCAGAGCCGCCTTGCTCTTGGCCTCCACCTTGACGAAGGAAGACGAGGACTCGGTCAAGAGACAGCTTCTCGGTCTGGGATGGCATTCCGTGGCAACCGAGGTTGGCGGCGTTTATGGAGATCTTCCCCAGAAGATAACCAGGGCTTTGGTAGGGGCGGCTTTAAACAGCGGTGTTATACAGAAGGACCAGAGGGAGATGCACGCCCTTATGCACGCTGCTTTCGAGTCCCTGGATGCCTTCATTCCGTCCGGTCTTCTGGAGGCCAGCATAGGTGCCAAGATAGCCATAGTCAGGAACGATCGCTGGATATCCGTCGCCGTCATGGGGGATACCGCCTATCATGCTGTGGCCCACCACGAGAGGTTCGGCCTGGGGGTCATGCATATCTGAATCGATTTCTCTCCTTGATAAAAATCGGCAGCTGTGATAAATTTTCGTTTTGAGATGTTTTCGGTTCTTAGGAATATCGAACGTTTTATTTAGAGGAGGAGCTTCAATATGAAAAAGGACATTCACCCCAACTACGGGCCCTGCAAGGTCTCCTGCGCCTGTGGGAACACCTTCGAGACCCAGGCGACCGTCGATGAGATCAAGGTAGGCGTCTGCTCGGTCTGCCATCCTTTCTACACCGGTAAGAAGGGAAGGTTCCTCTCCGAGGCCGGAAGGCTGGAGAAGTTCAACAAGAAATACGCTGGAATCAACTACGGCCAGAAAGAGGCCACCGAGTAAAAGAGGGGCTTTGCCCCTCTTTTTTTTCTAGAGTATCTCAGAAGAGAAAGGGGCACATCATGAGAGTCGATCTGATCTATACTACCCCGGACTATCTCATGGCCGTATGGCTCGCAGGCCATACATGTCACAGTCCCAAGGCCCCTCAGGAGCTATACGCCGAGCCGGTCAGCAGGGAAAAGATGCTGAAACTTGCCGACTTCCTCATCGAGGCGAAGCACCTGAGCGTCATGGAGCATTGTTCCATGACCTTCGCCGTTTCCGGGGTTTCCAGAACTTTGCTGGCCCAGTACAGTCGCCACAGGATAGGGGTCAGTTTGAGCGTTCAGAGTCAGCGCTACGTATCGGAGAGATCCGATTCTGGAGCCGTCTTCGATCACGTGGTTCCCCCTACCATATCGGCATCTCCGGAGGCCATGGAGATATTTTCCAAGGCTATGGAAAGCTGTCAGGATTGCTACGATAGACTGCTGGACGTCGGAATGCCCAGGGAAGACGCTCGGTTCGTACTTCCCGGCGCAATAACCACTAACTTCGTAACCACGTTGAACTTGCGGTCTTTTCTCGATGTCTACAGAAAGAGAGTAGATGTCAAGGGGGCTCAATGGGAGATTCGGGAGCTTTTGGTCGAGATGGGAAGGTTGTTGCTCGAAAAGGAATCCTGGCTTAAGCCCTATCTGGGCTCCGATCTGGAGGAGAAACGATGATATTAGGTCCAATCAAGCTCATGGCTCTTTTGGCAGGAGCTTCCGACAGGGTGTCGGAAAAAGCCTGTCCGGAGACCTTGCCGGTCGGAGGGCAGGCGGTCATAGAAGGGGTCATAATGAAGGGCCCCAGCCATTGGGGAATGGCGGTGCGCCAGCCCGACGGCGATATATGGAAAGATCGCTGGTCCTGCGCTGGCTGGGATAAAAAAGGCATATGGAAAACCCCTGTGTTCAGGGGAATGGCCACTATGGCAGAGATGCTCAGAGAGGGCTTCAGGGCTCTGTCCAGATCCGCCCAGATAGCCCTGGGGGAGGAAGAGGAGCTTACCTCCTTCGATATAGCCATGTCCGTTCTGGTGGCGGTTGTGGCGGTAGTCGGACTTTTCGTCGCCTTGCCCCTTTGGATAGGCGATCTTTTCGGAGGCTGGTTCGGCCTGGGGCATCTGGCTAAAAACGTGGTGGAGGGCGTCGCCAGAGGGCTCGTCTTCGTCTCCTATGTCGGTTGTATCGGCCTGTGGAAGGACATCCGAGAGGTTCTGATGTACCACGGAGCGGAACACAAGACCATAAACGCTTTTGAGGCCGGATCCCCTATGACGGTAAAGAGGATAGGAAGGTATTCCAGGATCCATCCCAGATGCGGGACTTCCTTTCTTCTGGTGGTGGTGGTCATGAGTATTATAGTCTTCTCCCTGGTCGGAGGAGGAGGAATCCTGTGGAGGGTGGGCTCCAGGGTGGTGCTGTTGCCTCTGGTGATAGGCCTTTCCTACGAGATAATACGTTCCTCCGCGAAATGGGGGTCCTTGGGCAAGAGCATAATGGCTCCGGCCTTGAGCCTGCAGTACCTTACGACCAGGATACCGACCTCCAGACAGTTGGAGGTCGCCCTGTCCGCCTTGGAATCCGCTCTTGACGTTTCCTTCTTGCCCGATAGACCTGGGAGGGATCTGTACCGTGAAACTAGACGATAAACTTCAGGAAATAGCGGCCATCCATGAGGAAATAGAGCACAAAATGGCCGACCCCTCGGTGACTTCCAACCCCAGAGAGCTTCAGTCTCTGGGGAAGAAGCATGCCGAGCTTTCGGAGATCGTGGGGGCCTACGAAGAATACAAGAGGATAAGATCCGATCTGGAGGAAGCCAAGGCCCTTTTGGACTCGGACGACCCCGAGATGGCCCAGTTGGCCAAGGAGGAGGCTCATAGTCTGGAGCCTCTTCTGGAGGAGCAGGAGAAAAAGGTTACCTTGTTGCTTCTTCCCAAGGACCCGAACGACGATAAAAGCGTGATGGTAGAGATAAGAGCCGGTACCGGCGGAGACGAGGCCGCTCTTTTTGCCTCCGACCTTTTCCGTATGTACAGTCGTTTCGCCGAGCAGCGTCGATGGTCGGTGGAGATACTGGATGCCAACGAGACGGAGATAGGAGGCTACAAGGAGATCGTCTTCAAGGTCGACGGCCAGGGGGCCTACAGCGATCTAAAGTACGAGAGCGGGGTTCACAGAGTTCAGAGGGTTCCTGCCACCGAGTCCGGGGGGAGGATACATACGTCCGCCGCCACGGTGGCGGTCTTACCCGAGGCGGAGGAGGTCGACGTTGAGATCCGTCAGGAAGATCTCAAGATAGATACCTATCGTTCCAGCGGTGCCGGAGGACAGCACGTCAATATGACCGACTCGGCTGTCAGGATCACCCACCTCCCGACCGGTATAGTCGTCACCTGCCAGGATGAGAGGTCTCAGATAAAGAACAGGGCGAGGGCCATGGCTTTCTTGCGGACCAAACTATACGACATGGAGCAGCGGAAGAGACAGGACGCCGAAGCCCAGGAGCGAAAGGGTCAGATAGGTTCGGGGGACCGTTCCGAGAGGATAAGGACCTACAATTTTCCTCAAAACAGGATAACCGATCATAGGATAGGCCTTACCCTTTACAAGCTCGAAGCCGCCATGGGGGGAGCCATAACGGAGCTGGTAGAGGCTCTTAGAATGGCCGAACAGGCGGAGCGGATGAAGGATCTGGACGATAGGTGAGCTCGTCCCTGAAAGATCTGAGGCGGCTGTTTATAGCGGATCTATCCGAGGCCGGGGTCGATAATCCCGATCTGGATGTCGACCTGATATTATCTCATTTTATGGGTGTGGATAGGTCGTGGATCCACTGTCACGGGGAATTTTCCGTGGAAGGTGTCACATTGGACTCCATGAAGGCGGCTGTCCTTAGGCGGAAGGACAGAGAGCCTCTCCACTATATTTTAGGCAGCTGTCCCTTCTGGGGAAAGTCCCTGTCCGTGAGGTCCGGCAGCCTGATTCCCCGGCCTGAGACGGAGTTTCTGGTCGAAGCGGCCCTAAGGGACTTCAACGGTGGAACGTTCGTCGACTGGGGGACCGGCTCGGGATGTATCGCCTGTGCGATTCTGTCCGATAGACCGGAGGCCTTCTGTATCGCGGTAGACTCCGAGGCATCGGCTATAGAGGTAGCCTACGGCAATCTCCAGAGAGAGGGGGTCTTGAACCGCTGTCTGCTTTGGCACTGCTCGACCCCCGAGTCCATCCCTTTGGCTTCCGGAACGGTGGATCTGGTAGTCTCCAATCCACCCTATATCCCCTCCGAGGACGTTCCGTCGTTGATGCCGGAGGTATCCCGTTACGAGCCTCGTTCGGCCCTCGATGGAGGGCCAGATGGTCTGGATCCATACAGAATGCTCCTGCCGTGGGCGGAGAGGGTTCTACGGCCCGGAGGGCTGCTTTGGGTCGAGTTCGGAGGGACAGACCAGGTTAGATCTCTAACTGAGATGACGCCGTCGGGGCTGTCGCTCCTCGATATGAGGGACGACCTTTCCGGTGTACCTCGCCTTATGGGATGGCGTCGTGTATAATAATCAGCTGGTTATATCCTGCGCTCGTGTCGCATGGAAGAGATATCAGAACTGAGGAGGAGTTGTCATGGAACAGAGAGATCTTGTCATCATAGGGGCCGGGCCTGCCGGTCTTACCGCGGCCATCTACGGAAGAAGGGCCGGTTTGAGCACCTTGGTGATAGAGAAAGGCGTCTTCGGAGGCGCTATCTGCGTGACCGACGAGATCGAGAACTGGCCTGGAATTAAGCACGCTACCGGTCCCGAGCTCGGAGATATGTTCAGAGACCATGCCGAGTCCCTGAAGACAGAGTTCATGGAGGCAGAGGTCAAGTCCATCAAGGAGAACGGAGATTCCAAGATAGTCGTGACCGATAAGGGCGAGATAGAGGCCAAGGCCCTTATCGTCGCTACCGGGGCCAGCTTCAGAAAGCTCGGTTGCCCCGGAGAGGCCGAGTTCACCGGCAAGGGGGTCAGCTACTGTGCTACCTGCGACGGAGCCTTCTTCGAGGATCTCGAGATAGCGGTCATCGGAGGAGGAAACACCGCCGTCGAGGAGGCCTGCTACCTCACTCAGTTCGCTTCCAAGGTCTATGTAGTACATAGAAGGGACAAGTTCCGTGCCGACCAGGTGGCGGTGGATCGAGCCCTGGCCAATCCCAAGATCCAGCCTGTCTGGGATTCCGTGGTCGAGGAGATCGCCGGAGACGGTATGGTCGAGAAGGTTGTTCTCAAGAACGTCAAGACCGAAGAGATTTCCGAGATTCCCGTATCCGGTGTGTTCATGTTCGTAGGCAACACACCCAACGCCGAGTTGGTCAAGGATATTCTGGAGACCGAGAAGGGCGGATGGGTCAAGACCGACGAGAAGATGGCCTCGTCGATGAAGGGACTCTTCGTCGCCGGAGATCTTAGGAGCAAATCTCTCCGCCAGGTGGTCACTGCCGCCAGCGATGGAGCCATCGCGGCCATGTCCTCCTACGAATATATTGCGGAGCACTTCTAGAGGATTTATACTTATAGGCGGTGGGGCGGGGTGGCTGTCACCCCGCCCCTTTCTTTAGGTAAAATGTCCCTTCAACGGAGGAGGATGATCGATGATCGTCACTGTGACTCTAAACCCAGCGGTCGATGAAGGCTACGTAGTCAGGGATTTCAATCCAGGAGGGTGGTTTCGGGCGGTATCGTCCGACAGATCTCCTGGGGGAAAGGGAATCAACGTCTCTTTGCTCCTGAATCAGCTGGGCCATGAATCGGCTGCTATGGGCTTTCTGGCTGGGTTCAACGGGGATTACATCAGAGATGTCTTGCGGCGTCTTCGCATAACCACCAACTTCGTACACGTTACCGGAGAGACCAGGACCAACGTCTACGTGGTGGACGAGACCGGTCGGGTCGAGACGGGAATATCCGAGTCCGGACCGGAGATCTCCGAGGAGGCGCTCACCCGCTTTCTGTCCAATTACAGACGGATGTTGAACAGAGCTTCGGTAGTGGTGATAGGAGGTTCCATCCCTCCGGGAGTTCCGCAGGATATCTACAGGGATCTGGTATCAACGGCCAAGGACGTGGGAGTGGAAACCTTCGTAGACGCCGCCGGGCCAGCTTTTATGGCTGGCATAGAGGCGGGGCCGTCCTTCGCCAAGATCGACCATAGGTTCATGTCTCAGCTTTCGGGAACCCCGCTCTCCACCCTGGACAACCTGATTCGCGCTGTCTCCGACCTCCACGATCTGGGGGTAAACTGGGCGGTCTCCTCGTACCACGTCTACGGAGACGTATTCTTCACCCCGGACGGTATCTATCTGGCAAAACTGGGAGACAGGACCGACGTGGTCTCGATGTTCGGGGCCAGCGATGCCCTGGTGGCTGGATTGGTAGTCGGTTACAGGGAAGGCATGTCTCCGGAGGAGGCCATCCGTTTCAGCATGGCCTGCGCCATGGAGGAAGCTACCCACATAGGCAAGGGGATCAGCGGCAGAGACGCAGTGGAACGGTATATGTCGACGGTGGAGATAGAGAAACTTCGTTGACCGTCAAATTTCGGTTCAAGCCGGAGACGGGAAGCATCCGAAACTACTGATAGGAGGTGGGTGCTTATGGAACAGAAGAATCAGAACGCTCAGTTGGCCTATCAGGTCACGAGGATCAGAACTGCCTCTAGAGAACAGCTGTTGCTGATAACCTACGACATAGCCATTAGGTTTTGTATAGCCGCTGAGTCTGCCATAGCGAAGGGGAACACCGAGGAAAGCCACGAAAATCTTTTGAGAGCACAGAACGCCGTGAGAGAGTTGATGGTGTCCCTTAACGTAGAGGTCGGTGGTTCCGTTGCGGAGGACTTGATGGGGCTCT
Organism: Dethiosulfovibrio russensis; assembly: GCF_021568855.1. NCBI lineage: Bacteria > Thermotogati > Synergistota > Synergistia > Synergistales > Dethiosulfovibrionaceae > Dethiosulfovibrio > Dethiosulfovibrio russensis. Next base: position 27,403 of record NZ_JAKGUG010000013.1, read on the forward strand.
ACGATTTCATGCATCGTAGTCTCGTGGAGGCCAACGTGGAGAAATCGAAGGAAAAGGTGGCTATGGTCAGGTCCATGCTGGAAGAGCTGCGGGACACCTGGCAGGAGGCATTGGAGAAGATCAAGAAAGAGGCCATCTCCAAAAAGCAGGAGGAGCCCGTCCCGTCCGGGGGAGGGGTCAGTTTTGCCGGTTAAGCTGGAAGATCTGGTAGCCGGATTGCTGAGGCAGGAGCTCGATCTTTACCGGCTGCTCAGGTCGAGAATAGACGCAGAGCTGGAGGCCATCGACGGTGACGATATGGATCTCCTCATGTCCATCCTTCAGGAAAAACAGTCCATAATATCCAGGCAGGAGCTTCTTATGGAACGTTGGGGGGATGTCTCCTCCGAACTCGGGATATCGGAGGGCCGAGACGAACCGGTTTTCTGGAAGGCTCTTGCCTCGGCGGTGGGTGAGAGAGGTTACGAGGGCCTTATATCCAGGGTGAGAGAGATTCAGGATTTGGTCTCTGCCTCCATAGATTTCGAGAACGTCGCACAGGAGAAAATGGCCGGAAAATTGAGCGAGCTCAGAAGCCGGATGTCCCGGGTCGCCAACGGCAAAAAGGCGGTACGAGGATATATGGGCAGCATCTGAAGGTGCCGTCATGAGGATGGATGCTCTTGAAAAAATGGCTGAGAAAGCCATTTTTTTATTATCCTTGGCCCTCTGTCTTTTTCTGTCCCCCGTGGCTGGAATAGCCGGTCCCTACGAAAGGGAGATAGCCTTAGGCAAAAAAGTGGCTTCTCAGGTGGAGGAACGGTGGCCGGTCGTATCTAACCCAGTTGAGGTCGCTAGGGTAAGGGTGGTATTCGAAAGGTTGCTCCCCTTCGTGGATAGGAAGCTTCCCTACAGCGTGAATCTCCTGGATGCCGATTTTCCCAACGCTTTCTGTATCCCCGGAGGTGGAATATACGTTACCTCCGGTATGTTGGATTTCGTCAGGAGCGACGGCGAATTGGCCGCTATTTTGGCCCACGAGTTGACCCACGCCGATAAAAATCACGTCATGATCCAGGCGGATAGATCCCAGAAGCTATCCTTGGCTACCTTGGCTATCTTGATCGCCAGCGAGGGGCAGGCCGCCGCTGCCATGATGGCCGGGGTAGCTCAGATCGCCATAACCAACGGATACAGCCGGGACCTCGAGAGGGAGGCGGATCTCGGCGCCGTCGATAAGATTCACCGGGCCGGTTATCCTCCTGCCGCCGCCCTTACCGTGATGGAGGGATTGGCAGCGGAACAGCTGAAGAGGCCTTATGTCGATCCCGGTGTTTTCATGGATCATCCTAGATTACCCGATAGAATCGACTATATCACGAGGTTCATAGAGGACAGCGGTTGGGAGCTCAGCCGTAAAGCCGCTTTGAACCTTTTAGTTACAGAAGTGAGGGAATCGGACCATAGGTTGGAGCTGACCGTCGACGGGTTGTCCGTCTGGTCGTCTTCCTCGGAGAATCGGGTGTACTTGGCCGAGGTGGCTTCGGCTATATCCGACAGCCTGGAACTTGAGACATCGCCACACGACATACAGATAGTAGATACCCTCGAGGGACGGAAATCGCTTATCATAAGCGGACATATAATAGCTTCCGCCCCTCTTCCGACAGGAACCTCCTCTCTGTCCGAGCTCAGAAAGGGCATATTGAAAGCTCTCTCCGCGGCTAAGGACAAGAACCCCACAGCAGACTATCTTTCCTGATGAAGAGCCCGACGCGCTGCATCCGAACAGCCCGTCGGGTATAATGGTCGTGCCTCCTTGGAGGATTTTTTATAAGAACAGGAGGACTTCCATGTACCTTTCTCTGTACCGTCGCTATAGACCTCAGACTTTTCAGGACGTAACCGGTCAAAATACCGCCGTAGAGGTGGTGCGTCGCGCCGTCTCCAGGGATAACGTGGGACACGCCTATCTCTTTTCCGGCCCTAGAGGTTGCGGAAAGACCACTGTAGCCAGGCTTTTCGCCAAGGCCGTCAACTGTAGCGACCGAGGCGAGGACGGAGAACCCTGCAACGTCTGCGATTCCTGCCGCAGTATCTCCGAGGGAAACTCCCTCGACGTCGTAGAGATAGACGGAGCCTCCAATAACAGGGTCGACGAGATAAGGGATCTCAAGACCCACGTGGGGCTGGCGTCTTTTTCCTCTCCCTACAAGGTCTATATAGTGGACGAGGTCCACATGCTTTCCATAGGGGCTTTCAACGCCTTGTTGAAGACACTGGAGGAGCCCCCCGAGTCGGTGCTCTTTATACTGGCGACCACGGAGCCCTTCAAGGTTCCGGTTACGATTCGTTCCAGATGTCAGCACATACCCTTTCACTCCATCGGTCTGGAGCAAATGGTCTCCAGACTGCGCTACGTTGCCGAGCTGGAAAAGGTGAAATGCGACGACGACTCCCTATGGGAGATCGCCCGTCAGGCCGACGGTGGTCTGAGGGACGGGCTTTCTCTTTTGGAGCAGGCTATAGCCGTCCAGGACGACGGGGTGGATTTGTCCGTGGTGGAACGGTTGGTGGGAGGGGGAAGCCACGGAGAACTGTGTAGATGGCTCGACGGTTTTCACGAAAGAGGTGAGATGGACTCCCTCAAGAACCTAGAGGAGATGTTCCTCCGTGGCGCCTCTGTAGAGAGGGTGCTAGACGGCCTTTACGTTATATTCAGGAATCTCTGGATCGCCTCTAGATGGGGAGAGAAGGGAATAGAAGCTTTGGGCCTGTCTCCCTGGGAAAGTCGTTTCCTGACTCGAGCCGTAGGAAGATGGAACGAGCCGTTTCTCAGGGAGATGATGGGTTTGACGTCGTCTCTTATGCCTCAATCCAGAAGGGGGCTGAGACAGGATGTGCTGATCGGAATTCTGATGACCCGTCTGGTGCCTTCGGAAACGCCATCCTCCATCAAGTCTCCTACCGTCGAGACGCCTAATGAGGAGCCGAGTAAAGTCTCTAGACCGGTTTCGGCGAAGCCGACGCCCGTATCCGTTCCCGGGTCAGACGAAGAGGATCCGCCACTGTGGTCTCGCTTTGGGGATATACCCCATATAGTTTCCGCCCTGGCTTTTTGCGCCATATCTAAGTCCGACGACGAGATGGAGGTCGTGGTACCTCCGGAAAGGGCCTTCTGCTTCGAGCTTCTCTCCGGAGAGAGAAACGCCTATATACTGCAGTCCGTACTGAACGAGGACGGATGGGAGGGGCGAGTCGTCTTTCGTTGCGGAGACCGAGAGAGGGTCTACGAGCCCCTATCGGCTCCTTCGTCGCAGGAACTTCCCCTGGAGGTCGATCGGGAGGACCAGAGGGAGACTGTTAAAGAGGTAAAATCGACGGATGTCTCCAAGGCAGGGAATGTAGAGGTCCCCGACGGGGACGACGGTTTATTGAGAGCCCTTCAGGTGGTCCGGTCCCAGACCTCCGGGGAGGTACTTTACCTTCGTAAAGACGAGGAGATAGAGAAGGAGGATGAGATAGACGGTGACTAAGGAAAAGAATTTCGTCCACCTTCACGTCCATACGGAATACAGCCTTCTTGACGGTGCCATCCGGTGCAAGGAGCTTGCCAGAAGGGCCAAGGAATGGGATATGCCCGCCGTAGCCATATCGGATCACGGCGTGATGTACGGTGTCATAGAATTTTACCAGGCCTGCAAGGACGAGGGAATCAAGCCGATCATAGGGTGCGAGATCTACGTTGCCCCAGAGGGAATAGAGGAGAAGAGAAAGGAAAATCCGATAAACCACCTTCTCCTCCTGGCGGAGAACGACGTCGGATATCACAACCTGGTAAAGCTGGTCTCCATCGCCAACACCGACGGCTTCTACTACAAACCCAGGGTGGACCACGACCTTCTGTCCCGTCACAGCGAGGGGATCATAGCCTGTTCCGCCTGTCTTGCCGGAGAGATCCCCCAGCTTCTCATAGCAGGAGAGGACGATAAGGCCCTGGATAGGGCGAATCTCTACAGGGATATATTCGGCGAGGACAACTTCTTTCTCGAGATACAGTACAACCATATCCCTCAGCAGGCGGTTGTCAACAAGGGACTGATAGAGATGTCCCGTAAGCACGGTTTCCCTCTGGTGGCCACCACCGACTCGCACTACATGAACGAGGAGGACTACGACTGGCACGAGATTCTTCTGTGCGTGGGGACCAACTCGACCTTGGACGACCCTAAGAGGATGTCCTTCGAGACCAACGACTTCTACCTTCGTTCCGCCGAGGAGATGTGGGAGATATTCGGGGACGACGTGCCGGAGGCTCTGGAGAATACACTGAAAATAGCGGAGAGATGCGACGTCTCTTTCGATCTTGGTACGAGAGAGTATAAGCTTCCCCAGTTCGATATACCCGAGGGTGAGACCTTGGAGAGCTTTCTGGAGAAAAGTGCCTTCGATGGACTCAAGGATAGGCTGAAGGGCGCGCCCTTGACGGAGGAGTACAGACGGAGACTCGAGTACGAGTTATCGGTTATCAACCAGATGGGGTTTCCCGGCTATTTTCTGATAATCGCCGACGTCATACAGGCCTGTAAGGAGAGGGGGATCCCCATAGGTCCCGGAAGAGGCTCCGCCGCTGGGTCTCTGGTGGCCTACGCCATGAAGATAACCGAGCTGGATCCCATAAAGTACGGCCTTATCTTCGAGAGATTCCTCAACCCCGAGAGGGTGACCATGCCCGATATAGACACGGACGTCTCCGACAAGGGGCGGGAGGATCTTCTAAGATACGTCGTGGAGAAATACGGGGTGGAAAACGTCTCCCAGATAATAACCTTCGGTAGGATGAAGACCAAGGCTGCCATAAAGGACGTGGGAAGGGCCATGGGTATTCCCTACGCCGAGGTGGACAGGGTAGCCAAACTCGTTCCCGACGGAGTGAAGTCCATCGCCGACGCTATCTCCCTGACCCCGGATCTCAAGGAAATCCGTGACAAGGACCCTAAGATGAGGACATTGCTGGAGAGCGCCGCCAAGATAGAGGGTTTGGCCAGGCATTGTTCCCAGCATGCCGCCGGAGTGGTAATAACCCCCATGCCTCTGACCGACCTGGTCCCGGTCCGTAAGATAGGGGAGAACCAGGTAGTGACGCAATTCTCGATGGAGCCTGTCGAGAGGCTGGGGTTGGTCAAGATGGACTTTCTGGGACTTCAGACCCTCTCCATATTGGAGGAGGCGTTGGAAAATATAAAGACCAACGGCAAGGAACCTCCGAACCTGAACGAACTGCCCATGGACGACCAGCCTACTTTTAAGATGCTCCAGGCGGGAGATACCCTGGGAGTGTTCCAGTTGGAGTCTGCCGGTATGAGACGGTTGCTCAAGAAGATGCTTCCCGACAGCTTCGAGGACGTCATAGCTGTGCTGGCTCTCTATCGCCCCGGTCCTCTGGAGAGTGGCATGTTGGATCAGTACGTGGAGTGCAAGCACGGCAGGGCCATGGCCCATTATCTTCATCCCATGCTGGAGGACGTCCTGAAGGAAACCCACGGTGTCATTCTCTATCAGGAACAGGTTATGAAATGCGCATCCACCCTCGCTGGTTACACCCTGGGAGGAGCGGATCTTCTTCGCAGAGCCATGGGGAAAAAAAAGGTCGAGGTCATGAACGAGCAGAGGGCCATCTTCCTCTCCGGAGCGGAGAAGCAGGGAGTTGACAAGGCCAAGGCCGACGAGATCTTCGACATAATACAGAAGTTCGCCGGATACGGCTTCAACAAATCCCACAGCGCTGCCTATGCTCTCATCAGCTACCAGACGGCCTATCTCAAAGCCCATTACGACAGGGAATTCATGGCAGCTTACCTTACCAGTCAGATAGGGTCGAAAAAGGACGTCATGGCAGCCTACGTCAGGGAGGTCAGAAAATCTGGCATACCAGTGTTGCCCCCGGACGTAAACCAGTCCCGTTCGGCCTTCACTGCGGCGGAGAACGTAATCCGTTTCGGCCTCGAGGCCGTGGGCAAGGTGGGAGCGGGAGCTGTAGAGGCCATCATAAAGGCCAGGGAAGAGGGAGGCCTCTTCAAGGATCTCTGGGATTTTCTGGACCGGGTAGACGTTCACTGTCTGAACAAGGGGGTCATGGAAAACCTCATAAAGGCCGGGGCGTTCGACAGCATATCTCCAAATCGCAGACAGCTCATGGAATCCTTTCCGGCCATGATGGACTATGCATTGAAACGGGGTTGCGACGGAGACCAATGTTCGCTTTTCGGGGAACAGGAGGCGGCTGTTCACCCAGATATGGTAGAGGTCGAGGATTACGATATACAGGAAAAACTGGAGATGGAAAAGTCCGCCATAGGCATGTATATATCGGGGCATCCCTTCGAGAGACATGAGGAGAGGGCCTCCAGACACGTCAACTGCACCATCTCCGATCTGGAGCTTTGGAGGAGCGAGAAGGTGTCTCCCTGCTTTGCCGGCATGTTGGTGGGGTCGGTGGAAAAATATACCAAAAGAGGGGATCCTATGGGGATACTTCGTTTCGAGGATTGTTCCGGAGAGATCGAGGCAGTGTGTTTCCCCAAACCCAGGGAAGGAAGACCCTGGTTGGATATCAAGCCCTCTTTGATTCTGGGGGATCCCTATCTGGTCAGAGGGTCCGTGCAGGATCGGGGCGGGGTGAACGTCCTCGTGAACGAGGTAGTTCCCCTGAAGGGAGATCTTGCAGGCGTCAGGCGATACGCCGAGATATCCATTCGGGAGGAGGCTTTCAGGGAGTCCTTTTTCAGGGAGTTTTTGCGTATATTGAAGGGGCATCCGGGCGATAGTTCGGTCTTGTTGAGGTTGGAGGGCGACCACGAAAGAGCGTGCGTGGTCCTGGAAGATATCAGAATATCCCCTAGCTCGGATCTCCGTAAAAAACTGGAGAGTTTGATTTCCTCCGACCTAGTCGCTTTGAGGATATAGAGTCTTTTTTCGGAGGTGAAATGTAGTATGCAGAGAAAGGTCAAGATAATATGCACATTGGGTCCCTCCAGCTCCGACAGAGAGGTATTGGCGGAGATGATAAAGGGAGGCATGACTGTGGCTCGCCTGAACTTCAGCCATGGAACTCACGAGGGGCATCTCGATACTTTGAGGTTGGTCCGCGGTCTATCCGATGTGTACGGAGGCCCGGTGCCGATCATGCTTGACACCAAGGGACCGGAGATAAGGACCGGGCTTCTGAAAGACGGAACCACCGATCTCGTTCAGGGCTCCGCCTTTTCCCTGAGGCTTAAAGACGATTCTCCCGGGGACTCCTCCGGCGTGTGGGTTACCTATCATCTCTTGGGAGACGAGGTTTCGGTGGGACAGGATGTCTTCATAGACGACGGTACTATTCATCTCAGGATAGAGTCCATCTCGAAAGAGTCTGTCGACTGTTCCGTGGTGGTCGGAGGTTCTTTGGGCAACAGAAAGGGCGTCAACGTGCCCGGAGCGAACTTCTCCTTCTCCGCCATGTCCGAAAAGGACAGGGAGGACATACTATGGGGCGTGGAAAACGACGTGGATTTCGTGGCTGTCTCTTTCGTTAGGGACAGACAGGACGTCCTGGCTGTTAGAAAGGTAATAGAGGATGCCGGTGGAAACATAAAGATAGTCGCCAAGATCGAGACCCGCCAGGCGGTGGCTAACATAGACGAGATAGCCGAGGTCGTCGACGGGATGATGATAGCCAGAGGAGATCTGGGAGTCGAGATCCCGACCGAGGAGGTTCCGCTGGTCCAGAAAAGATTGATAGATATATGCAGAGGTCAGGGGAAACCGGTTATAGTGGCCACCCAGATGCTGGACTCTATGATCAGAAATCCAAGGCCTACCAGAGCGGAGGCCAGCGACGTGGCTAATGCGGTTCTCGACGGAGCCGACGTATTGATGCTCTCGGGAGAGACCGCGGCGGGGAAATATCCTGCGAGGTCCGTGGAGACAATGTCCAGGATAATCTCCAAGGCGGAGGAACAGCTCGAAAGATGGCAGCGTCCTTTCGAGGTTCCCGCCGTGCCCAACAGCGTTCCGGACGCGGTCAGTATGGCCGCGGTGGAGATAGCTAAAAAAACCGGGGCCAAGGCTATTCTTTCCCTTACCAGAAGCGGAGTTACCGCCAGGATGGTAAGCAAATATCGTCCGGATTGTCCTATTATCGCCACCACTCCATCGGTAAAGACGCAAAAAGAGCTCTCGCTCAGTTGGGGAGTCGTCCCCCTTTTCAAGAGCACCGACGGTTCCGAGGACGAGGCGATAGAGGGAGCGGTCGCCGCCGCCATGGGGCGAGGATTTCTATCCGAAGGGGATATGGTAGTGATAACCGCCGGTATGCCCTTGGACGTGCCGGGGACTACGAATATGGTGAGGGTCCATACCATAGGGCGAATCGTCCTCAAAGGCCTTTCTGTGATTCCCAAGGTCCTGGCCGGTCGGGTGTTTAAAGCTTCTTCCGCCGAGGAAGCCCAGTCCATGCAGGACGGGGATATACTGGTGACTCCCTTTACCGATGGATCTTACATGTCGGCTTTAAAGCGAGCTGGCGCTTTGATCACGGAGGAGGGAGGGCTTACGTCCCCCTCGGCTATAATGGCCCTTGAACTTGGATTGCCCTGTATCGTCAACGCTTCTCGATGCATGGATTCCCTTAAGACCGGAAACATCGTGACGGTAGACAGCGGGAAAGGACTGGTCTACGAGGGGACTGTAAACGTTGGAGCCTAGCTTACGTTTTTCCCCTTTTTCTCCGTGGGAGACGCTCGTCGGTAACTTTGAACCGGTCCGATGGGGAGCGGTTGCCATTCCTATCTTATCGACCAAAGCTGGGCCTAGAGTTGTGTCGATATTAAGGCCGGGATCGATGAGGTCTCACGGAGGACAGATAGCCTTTCCCGGAGGAGCCAGGGAAGATAATGATCTTACCCCATGGGAAACGGCCTGTAGAGAGACTTATGAGGAGATCGGTCTGGATGGGCGATTTCTTAAATTTCTTGGAGTCGCCCCAATAGAAGACGTGTTGGTCAGTGGTTTCAAGGTTGTCCCTATAGTCGTAGAGGTTGAGAAAACGATGGAAGAATCCGACCTCGTCCTCAACGAGGACGAGGTCGATAGGGTGATTCTCCTGAATCCGAATTCTATCTCCGGCACCCCGGAGATAAAGAGAGGTCTCTATATGGGAGTCGAATACTCTTACCCCATATACCCCCTGTGCGAGAAAATATCCCTCTGGGGGGCTTCAGCCAGGATGTTCCGGAATGTGGATCGCCTGGGGTTCTTTCGGCGTTTGCGGTCTTTTGAACGGTCGTTTTTCCAAGCCTCTTGAATCTAGCGGCCAGGTCGAGAAGGGGATGCATCATGACGGAAATCTTTAAGCTTATAAGATGGCAGGATGTAGTCGATATATTGGTCATATATTATGTCGTCTATCGCCTTCTTTCGTTGCTTTACGGGACTAGAGCTATGCAGCTGGTCAAAGGGCTCTTGGTTATCGGTATTCTCGCGACATCCGCTAGGCTTCTCAACCTGGAGACTATATCGTGGTTTATGGGGCAGATACTGAACATAACGGTCATAGCCGTCCCCATAGTCTTTCAGCCCGAACTTCGAAAGGTTCTGGAGGAGCTCGGCAGGGGAAACATATGGAAGAGACATAAGGCCCAAAAAAGAGCTGAGACGATCGCCGGAGAAATATCGAAAGCCCTTATTTACATGAAGGGGCAGAGGATAGGAGCTCTGCTGGTACTGCAGAGAGGAACGGGGCTGAAGGATTTTTGGCGTACAGCCATAGAGTTGAACGCGGACATAACCCAGGAACTCTTGATATCCATCTTTTGGGTCAACAACCCTCTTCATGATGGAGCGGTTATTCTGGATCAGTCCAAGATTATAGCGGCTGGATGTTATCTGCCCTTGACGGAGGATAGCGATCTTTCCAGGTGGATAGGGACAAGGCATCGGGCCGGTCTTGGGGTCACCGAGGTGTCGGACGCCATTTCCTTGATAGTCTCGGAGGAGAGAGGAGAGGTCTCTCTAGCCATTAACGGGCATCTTTCCAGAAACCTCAAGGACGATCAGGTGCATAAGCTTCTGGTCCATTATTTCTCCGGAGAGGATACGGAACAGCAATCCTTCCTCGATACTCTCAGAGATGAGATAAAATCTCTAGGATCGTGAGGGTAGAACGATGCCTTTTTTTAAAAACGTGGATAACTTTTTCGGATCCAGATTCTTCCTTCGAATAGTGTCTCTCTTCGTCGCTTTGGTGCTGTGGTTCTACGTAAACGGGGATATCGGCGGCAACATGGAGAAGGAGATGTCCTGCGATGTCCAATTCCTTAACCTCTCCTCGGAGCTGACCTTGACCTCCGAGCTTCGCAAGGTAGATATAGGAGTGGAGGGGAAGAGAGATGTGATCGCCGATTTAACCCCAAGAGATTTATTATGTGAGGTAGATATAAGGGGGCTTGCCCCGGGTAAGTATAGGTTGCCGATCAAGGTGATACTGCCAGCAGGGGTGAAGCTGGGCTTTATTCGGCCTCCTAACATGGAGGTCTCTCTGCTCAGGTATGCGGAAAAGGTGCTGCCCATACACGTTTCAGTGGTAGGTGGTCTCCCTGCCGGGTTGTTGATGGACGCTGTGGATCTCTCCCCTACGGAGGTTACCGTAAGAGGACCGGAGGAGGATTTGGCTTCAATTAAAGAAGTACAGGTCCAGCCCACTGTAGATGAACTTCAAAAAGGGGAAAAGTTGACCCTATCGGTTAAACTGATACAATCGGAAGGCGCTGACGACTCCTTGACAGTCTACCCTTCCGAGGTGGATCTTACGGCGATACTTCGTAAGGGACTTCCGAGAAAGACCCTTCCGGTAGATATTTCCGTGAGCGGCTCTCCGGCAGAGGGTGTCGAGGTTAAAACCCTTGTAGTTACTCCGTCGATGATCGAGATAGAGGGGCCGGAAAAGGCTATCAAGAAAATAGACAAGGTGGAGACTGAGACGATAGACCTTACCGGATTCGATAAAGACAGATCGATGATCGTTCCCTTGCGGCCGGTCGAGGACGAAGAGGTCCGTTTTATAGGAGAGACTTCCGTGTCCGTAAAGGTAATGCTTAAGCCGAAAACGGAAAATAGACTGTTCTCCGGTGTTCCCGTGGTCACCAAGGGAAGAAGCGTGTATCCCGGCTGGGAGGTATCTCCCCAGACCGTGGACGTCAGATTGGAGGGGCCTTCGAAGGTGATGAAATCCTTGGAGGATTCTGAGATCCCCTTCTCCGTGTATGTGGACGTCACCAATATAGTATCGAGACAGCTTCGGGTTCCAGTAACGATCGCGTTGAGAGAAAAAGAACTTAAAATCGTATCGGTGGCTCCTGAAAGAGTGACCGTTAAGGCTAAGATAGACTGATGTCATTAGCACAGACGAGGGAGGAGCGCTTATGAGCGACGTGGCTACTAAGAGGAGGCGATGTCTCTTCGGCACCGATGGGGTTAGAGATGTGGCCAATAGGGGCTCTATGACCCCTGAGATGGCTCTTCGCCTGGGCAGGGCCTACGTTCTCTTTTTGACCGAAAGGGGATTCCCCAGGCCCAGGATAGTCGTGGGTAGGGATACCCGCCGTTCCGGACCGATGTTGGAGGCCGCTCTTGCGGCCGGCATGACGTCCGCCGGGGCGGATGTGATATGTGTGGGGGTTACTCCCACTCCTTCCGTCGGTTTTGGAGTGAGGCTTTTTTCGGCCCAGGGAGGTGCCGTGATAAGCGCTTCTCATAACCCAGCGGAGTATAACGGGATAAAGTTCCTGGATGGAGTCGGGTGTAAGCTCTCCGACGAGGATGAACTTTCGATAGAGGACTATCTTGGAGACAATCTGATAGATGAGTGGCGTCCATCAGGCGCTTCGGTCGGCTCTATAGAGAGCAGAGAGTGCGACTTCAACAGACAGTACGAGGATCACGTTCTGGACCTCGTGGGCTATGTCGGTCTCGATAGGGCTTCGATACTTTTCGACTGTGCCAATGGAGCTCTATCTCCGATCGTGTCGGATATGATCGGCAGGATGGGGATGGTCAACTCTTCCGCCGTAGGCAATCTTCCGGATGGACTGAACATCAACGAAAAATGCGGTGTCATGGCTATGGAGGGTCTCTGCAAGGAAGTCGTGGTAAGAGGCATGTCCTTGGGGATCGCCTATGACGGCGATGCGGACAGGGTCCTTCTCTCAGACGGAAAGGGGCGAGTCCTGGACGGAGATATAATGCTCTGGATCATAGGCCGATGGCTTCATTCCCGGGGGGAGTTGGGGACCGGTGTAGTGGCCACCGTTATGAGCAATCTGGCCTTGGATCACCATTTAAAGGACGATGGCATTGATGTGCATCGTTGTCCTGTAGGAGATCGTTATGTCTTTCAGACAATGACTGAAAAGGACGCCAGGCTCGGTGGAGAACAATCGGGGCACGTGATAGTTTTTCCCTACACTAAAACGGGCGATGGACTATGTACGGGGTTTCTGTTTTTGAGAGCCTGCAAGGAGCTGAAGGAGGATATCGACACCTTAGTGGATCGTTTCGGTCGATTCCCCCAAAAGCTTACCAACATAGTCGTCAAGGATAAGAGTCGTGTTATGAACGATGGCAATATAGCTTCGGCGGTGGAATCCGCTTCGAGAGATCTAGGCGATACCGGCAGAGTTTTCCTCAGACCGTCCGGCACGGAGCCCTTAGTTAGACTCCTCGTCGAATGTAAGGACCCGAATCTGATGGAGGAGATATCCTCCGATCTACAGAAGCGCATATTGGAGATGATAGTATGACCCACTTTGAGTGCATCTTTCCGGTGGCGGGACTGGGTACGAGATTTCTGCCTGCTACGAAAGAAATTCCCAAGGAGATGATCCCTCTTTTAGACCGCCCAGTAATCCACTATGGAGTAGATGAGGCCCGTAACTCGGGGTGCTCTAGGATGATAATGGTCACAGGACGCTCAAAGGGCTGTCTGGAGGATTATTTCGATCGTTCCTGGGAATTGGAGAGAATTCTTGAAGCCAGGGGGAAGGAACGTCTTCTGGGCGTCGTCAGGGAGACCTCCTCTATGGGGGATATCCTCTCGGTAAGACAGAACGCCCCGCTTGGGCTCGGTCACGCCGTACTTTGCGGAGAGCCACTGTGTAACGGTGAGTTCTTTTCCGTGATACTTCCAGATGACGTGATGGAGGGGGAGCCCCCTGTGCTTCGTCAGTTGATAGACGTTCACGATACTCTGGGAGGATCCGTACTGGCCCTGGAAGAGGTGTCGGATGCCGAAGTTTCCAGATATGGCATGGTGGCAGTAGAGCCCTCGGGAACGGAGGGTGTATTCCGAATTACCGACATGGTCGAGAAACCCTCTGCTGCCGATGCCCCTAGCAGGTTGGCGGTGATGGGGAGATACGTTCTTTCCAGAAGGATTTTCGACCTACTTAAGTCTCAGCCCAAGGGAGCTGGCGGAGAGTATCAATTGACCGATGGCATAAGAACCTTGATAGACGAGGAGCCGGTCTGGGGCGTGGTGTATAAGGGAGAACGATACGACTGCGGTACCCTGGAGGGATGGTTGGATGCTAATGTCAGGATGGCCTGTAGGCGAAAGGATCTAGCCGGAGTGGTCGAACGGGCGATGTCTTCAGCCGGTAAATAGAACGACGTCTGCACGGAAAGGGGGTGATATCCGAAGCCACGACTGCGCCCGATAAAAGCGCCTGAACTAGGGAGGCCTAGTTGACGAGGACGGAGGTTATCGATCTATCGGCGGATGCCTCCGGGGGGTCGGGAAAACTCCCTGAATCGGGAACACAAAACCGCTGGGCGACCGGCGGGACAAAAGCTCCCGTTTTTCCCGATCGTGGAAGGACGTGTGTTCTTTATATGTGCGGAATAGTAGGGTATATCGGTCACAGGGATGTGTCCAAGGTAGTCCTGGAGGGTTTGAGCCGTCTCGAGTACAGGGGATACGATTCTGCCGGAATGGCCGTCGTGGGAGAGAAAGGCGTCCAGATAGTCAGAGAGGTCGGCAAGGTCGCCGATCTGGCCAGGCATATAGGAGAATTTCCTCTGGAGGGTACAATAGGTCTGGGTCACACGAGGTGGGCCACCCATGGGGGAGTATCGGTGGAAAACGCCCATCCACATAGAGATCAGAATGGATCGGTTGTATTGGTCCACAACGGAATAGCCGAGAACTATCTGGAGATAAGGGATGAGTTGGCGAAAGAAGGGGTTTCTTTTTATTCCGACACGGATACGGAGGTCATAGCCCAGCTTTTGGCCAAGATCTACGACGGAGACCCCAAAAAAGCCCTGGTCGAGCTGTATCGAAGGATAGAGGGAGCTTTTGCTTTGGCTGTTATATTTGCCGACGACATGGAACATCTCTACTGCGTCAGAAAGGGTTCTCCCCTTATAGTCGCTTTCGGCGATGGAGAGAATATCTGCGCTTCCGACGTACCGGCGGTTCTCCCCTATACGAGAAATATAGCGTACCTGGGAGAGGGCGAGATGGCCTGTCTTTCCAGAGACGACGTGTCTTTTTGGGATTTTGAAGGTAACCCCGTAGAGAAGGACGCTGTGGAGATAGATTGGGATATTTCCATGGTGGACAAAGGGGGATACCCCCACTTCATGCTCAAGGAGATAAACGAACAGGGTGCCGTGTTGAGACGGTCCATGTTGGACAGGATCTTCCATGGTGAGGTCGACCTATCCAGAGAGCTTTCCTGGACCTCCGAATCGGCAAAGAGGATAAAGAGGCTTCATCTGGTCGCCTGCGGAACCTCATATTATGCCGCTTTGGTGGCGGAGAGGCTTCTAGAGAGATTTTCCGATTTGGACATAAGGGTGGATATAGCGTCGGAATATCGCTATAGAGATATTCCTGTAGGAGACGATACCCTGGCGGTGTTCGTCACCCAGTCTGGAGAGACCTTGGATACACTGGCGGCGGAGCGGTTCGCCAAGGAAAAGGGTGCCCGATGTATGGCAATAACCAACAATGGGCTCTCTACCGTAGCCAGAGAGGTGGACGATGTGTTGTCGCTCAAGGCAGGTCCCGAGATAGGAGTCGCTGCTACCAAGACCTTCATGGGACAGATGACGGTGCTCTATCTCATGGGCCTCTATCTTCTGAAGCTCAGAGAAGAACTTTCTCTCGGTGACGAGATGAGGCTGGTGAGGGAGATGGAGGTTCTTCCATACAAAGTGGAGTCCTTGATCGGTAGGGCCGACGAGATAAAGGCCATAGCGTCGCGATACTGTGAGGCCAGGGACTTTTTGTTCCTTGGGAGGGGATTTTCTTTCCCTATAGCCATGGAGGGAGCCCTTAAATTGAAGGAGATCTCCTATATTCATGCCGAGGCCTACGCGGCTGGAGAGATGAAACACGGCCCCATCGCTCTTCTGGACAGATCCGTTCCGGTGGTGGTGGTCATGCCCGACGATAACCTTTTCGATAAGACTCTCTCCAACGTTCAGGAGACGAAAGCCAGGAATTCTCCGGTTATAGCGATTGCGACCGAGGGAAGGAAGTCTATCTTGGGACAGGTCGAGGACGTTATGTGGGTTCCTAAAACTGAGGTAGAGTTAAATCCTTTTTTAGCTGTTATACCTCTCCAGATGTTCGCTTACTACGTGGCCCTGGCCAAAGGCAAGGAGATAGATCAGCCTAGAAATCTCGCTAAAAGCGTCACAGTCGAATAAAAACACGAGGGATCGAGCCTTGTCTCGATCCCTCACATTTTTACGGCTTACCCTTCATCACGGAGGGGGGGAGTTTTTAGAGGTGCCTTCGTGTCAGTCCTTTAACGGCTCTCTGTCGTCGGGGAAATATATTCTTAGATGGGTCAATGATTTGAGGGAGTTGTCTTTCCGTCCTATCGACTCCGGCAAGAAGCGCCACGGTCCTCCGTCGATGCGGCAGAGGGCCAGCGATCGTCTCCCGTATTTCGCCCAAAGAGAGAGGAAGTTTACGTTGTCTTGGTCCTCAACTTGAATCGGTCCCGGTACGAGGTACCCGTCGAACAGGGGAGGGTTCCCGGCCAGAGGAACCCCGTCCAGAGGAGCCAGTATCATCCATTGGGTCATGTGCCACATGGACGCCATCTCCGGAGAGTCTCCGTGTTTTAAGGGTACTATCTGAAACCCCCCGATCTCTCCATAGGGAGATGTCGATATGTCTATAACTCCCGTATGGTTTGCCCTTAGTCTACTGACCGATTGATAGAGGGTTCCTCCGAACCTGCCGGTTCCTCCGACAGGTCTCACGACTTTCGCTATTGTCCTATAGCCTCGTTCCGACAAGGTCGAGACCTTTCCTCCCGGGTGGTTTTCTATCTCCACGAAGAGAGGGGGGGCAAAGGTTTCCACCCTCAATTTCACGGTTTCTCCCTCTCGGGGCAGGTCGTCGGCCGTTAGAGGGCGCTCCGTTCCCTCAGGGCTTCTGATGGTTACTGGAGTACCGACAGGTGGTGCCCAGGCTCCGAAGATCCCCATTCCTCCCTTACCTTCCAGAACTATGGCTGTCCCAGGAGTTGCCGCAGGGGCTACCGTCTCGGAAGGAATCAAGCTTATGGTTCTGCCCTTTCCTTTCTCAACGGATAAAAGCATGTGTATCGCGTTTACCGCGGACGCACATACCCTACCCGGCTTTCCCCAAGCACTTGCAGTATAGGCCGGATATCTCGAGGAACTAGGGATCTTCATGACCTTGCCTATAGGTATTTTTCTGTCTTCGAAGTTTACGAAAGCCTGAGATCCCACCGACATCGGGATTTCCACGTCCCACCTCAGGTCCGCCTCAGCCTTGGAGACAGATGCCTGTAGGGTAGAGAAAAACAGGGTTAAGAACAAAAGATATCTATACATGGACAAACGCCTCCTGATATGGATTAAATCGGTATGTTGGGGAAAAACCATATGGACCATATATTTCCGGCGAAATGGTATATAGCCGATGGTGCTACGGATCGATGTCTATCTCGAAGGATCCCCATCACCAAACCGGGGAAAAAGGTGGCAAACCTCAGCCAATGAAGCTTGAGAAAAAGGTGAGCCATGGCAAAGAGAAGGGCCGTCGCCACTATCGAGATGTTGCGGTTGGTCCTTTTGGACAACAGAGTCTGTATCCAGCCCCTGAAGAAGACCTCCTCCACCACTGCGGCCACGGCTCCAGCCGCCAGGAGGGTTAGTACTGTGTTCGACGGGAGGGATCTGGGAAGGTCATTGCCGGGCCATCTCATAGCTAGAGGGGTCAATGGGGCCAATGTAAGGGTTATCGCAAGAAGGGTCTCCTTAAGGCCTTTCCTGTCCAGAGTCCAAGATAGGCCGTATCCCTCCGTTGGCTCCTTTCGGATGAAACACCACGCGTAGGGACCGTAGAGCATGATCCCGGCGAGAATGAACGGTATCACCGATTTCTCCTTACCCACAAAAAGATAAGTGCGAACAGGACAGACGGAATTGCCGGTATTGCAGCAGCCCAGGGTGCTACGACGGAGTATAGGACGATGGAGACGGACAACAGGAATAAAATTGAGGACGTCCAGAAAAATCTCGTGCTCCAGGGAGTATTCCCTTTCGCCGCCCATATTCCGGAAATAGAGCTCGTCAACAACGTCGCCACCATAAAAATTATAGAATATTCTCGTATCATATAACCATCTCTTTCGAAGGGTCTTATTCATCTTGACAGCCCAAGAGGCCATGGTAGTATAGTACCGCTCTTTTGTTGAGTTATCTGATGTCGTATAGTTTGAACCGACAGGCAGGTTCGTCTTTTCGTCAGTATATCAGAAGGGGGGCCTTGGGGTTCCCCCTGTTTTTGTGTTTTTCTCTTCTCGAAGGTGATGATGACTTATGAGTGCAGACGAGGGATCCTTGGCGATAGTGGTTCTCGCCGCCGGTAAGGGGACGAGGATGAAAAGCGACCTTCCCAAGGTGATGCAGCCGGTTCTCGAAGAACCTATGCTGTATCATGTGATGAGGGCGTTGGCTCCTCTGGGGCCCGTTGCCGTCATAGTCGGTCATGGCGGAGATGTCGTCGAGTCTTACCTGGATTCGAACTGGCCTGATGCCAACGTTCTGTGGCAGAGAGATCAGCTTGGTACCGGACATGCTGTGATGATGGCCAAGGAGTGGCTTTCAGGGTTCGACAGGGTCCTTATAGTCAACGGCGATATGCCGCTTTTGACGACCGATACAGCAAGACATATATCCGATTCTCACGTAGGAGGATGTTCCTTCGCTACTTTCTCTGCCGAAGATCCTTCTGGATACGGAAGGGTCTTAAAGGATCCCAGGGTTCGCATAGTGGAGGAAAAGGACTGTTCCGAGGAAGAGAGAGCCGTGACAGAGGTCAATGCCGGCGTCTATCTGGTGGATGTTCCTCCACTTTTAAAGGGATTGGACGAATTGGGCAGAGACAATTCTCAAGGGGAATATTACCTGGTTGATATATTGGATTCTTTTCACCGAATGGGACTTCCTGTTTCTGCGATACACGTGGATAGCAGCGACGATGTTATGGGGGTCAACAATCCTGTGGAATTGGCCGAGGTCGGCCGTATCCTTCGAGACAGATATCTGAACGGCTGGATGATCGGGGAGGGCGTCAAATGTATAGATCCTTCCTCTGTATGGATAGGCCCTGATGTGGTTTTCAAGGGTGAGGCAACCATATATCCGAACGTCCAGATTTGGGGAAAGACCGAGATAGGCCGAAACGTAACTGTGGAGAGCTTCTCTGTCTTGAGAGACGTCATAGTGGGAGATGGATCCAGGATCAACGGTTACGGTCGAATAGAGGATTCCTCCTTGGGTCGACAGGTTAAAGCGGGGCCCTTCTGTTATATTAGACAGAAAGCAGACGTTTCCGACGAGGCTTTCGTGGGAAAGTTCGTGGAGGTCAAAAAGAGCTTGATAGGCAAGGGCAGTAAGGTCCCCCATCTATCCTACATGGGAGATGCTACCCTCGGAGAGAGGGTTAATATAGGAGCAGGAACGATTACCTGCAATTACGACGGCGAAAACAAGCACAAGACCTCCATAGGAGACGACGTTTTCGTCGGAAGCGATACCATGTTGGTGGCTCCCGTCAAGATCGGGGATAATGCCATGACCGGTGCAGGGTCGGTGATAACGAAGGACGTGCCTGACGGAGCCTTGGCCATAGGGAGAGCTCGTCAGAGAAACATCGAGGACAGACGGGGTTTGATGAAGAAAAAATCTGGGGGTGGGGATCGTGTCGAACAGTAGTCGCAAGCTCATGATCTTTTCCGGAACGGCCCATAGGGCTTTCGCGGATAAGATTTGCTCCGAGCTCGACGTCCCTCTGTGCAGGGCCAGTCACTTTAGGTTTTCCGACGGGGAGATAGGCCTTTCCATCGAGGAAAGCGTCCGAGGCGCCGATGTGTTCGTTGTGCAGCCGACGTGTTATCCTGTAAACGAAAACCTTATGGAGCTTCTGATAATGGTGGACGCGTTGAAGAGGGCATCTGCCTATAGGATAAACTTGGTCATTCCCTATTTCGGATATGCCAGACAGGACAGAAAAACCAAGGCAAGAGACCCCATCTCGGGGAAACTCGTGGCGAACTTGTTGGAGACCGCCGGTGCTCACAGGGTCATCTCTGCGGATCTTCACGCCGGTCAGATCCAGGGTTTTTTCGATATCCCGGTGGACCATCTGATGGGCGTGCCTCTTTTGGCCTCGTACTTCAAAAAACAGCTTGCCGGGGATCTGGAGGACAGAAAGGTCACGGTAGTAGCCCCAGACGTAGGCGGGGTCGTGAGGGCCAGAAAGTTCGCAGTTCTGTTGAATTCGGATCTGGCCATAGTCGATAAAAGACGTTCCCACGAGGTGGCCAACTACTGTGAGGTTATGGCCGTCATAGGCGATGTCTCCGGTAAGGTCGCTATCTTGGTGGATGATATAATCGATACTGCGGGAACCATCGTCAACGCCGCCAAGGCATTGAAGGAACGGGGAGCATCTAAGGTGTATTGTTGCGCCACTCACGGAATCCTCTCCGGTCCTGCGGTGGAGCGTCTGGCCTCGGACGAGGTGGATGGGGTGATCTTGACCGACAGTATCAAGTTGCCGGATGAGAGAAAACTGGATAAAATTACTCAGTTGTCCATAGCGCCTTTGTTTGCCGAAGCTATACGTAGGGTACATGTGGACAGTTCGGTGAGCAGTCTTTTCGACTGATAATCGATTTTTTTACTATTTGTTGCTTTAAGCAACGTCTGAGGAGGATTTTTATGGATCTTGTTAGACTTAACCTCGAAAAGAGAGATGCCGTAGGAAAAGAGGCCTGCGGTCGTCTTCGCCGTTCGGGATATATTCCCGCGGTTCTCTACGGTCCCGACTACAGGGAAGCCGTGTCGGTACAGGTCAAAGCGGAGGATTTTCTGCCCAATATAAGAGGCACCCATTGGAACACGCTCAAGTTCGACGCCGTGCTGCCTGACGGCTCTTCGGAGATGTGCATCATAAGGGACATGAACAGAAATTACGTCAGCGACGACGTGCTTCACGTCGATTTTTATCAGCTGGTCAAAGGTCACAAGGTGTCCGTGAAGGTTCCCATCGAGATCGTAGGCAAAGAGACCTGCGCCGGGGTTAAAGCCGGAGGCCTTCTGGAACACCGCGTTCTCGATATCGAGATAAACGTTCTTCCCAGGGAGATACCGGAGAACGTCGTCTTGAACGTAGAATCCATGAACGTCGGTGACTCGATTACCTTGGCCGATCTCGACCTTCCTGAGAGCGCCGAGATGGATAAAGATCCTTCCGAGATCGTCGTCGAGGTCGTCCACGGCAAGGCCGCCTCTTCCGAAGAAGTTTCCGAGGAGGAAGAGTCCGCCGAGGAGATGTCCTAGCGGCGGCATATAAGTTTGAAACTGTTTGTAGGACTGGGGAACCCAGGGCTGAAATACGGCCAGACCAGGCATAATGTCGGCTGGATGGTCGTGGACAGGTTGGTGGACGAGCTTGTTTTGGGAGCTCCGCAGGAAAAGTTCAAGTCTTACGTATGGGGGCCTGTCCTTATGGACGGAGAGAGGGTCTTCCTTATGAAGCCCTTGACCTACATGAACGCCAGCGGAGAGGCCATAAGGGATTTTCTCCGATATCATCCTGTGGATCTGGAGGATATCCTGGTCATTTACGATGACGTGGCCTTGGATGTCGGACGAATCCGTATCAGAGCGAGAGGGTCTGCCGGTGGACATAACGGCATGAAATCAATCATAGCCTGTCTGGGTTTCAGCGAAATCCCCAGGCTTAGAATAGGGGTAGGTCCCAAACCGGATAGAATACCCTTGGTCGACTTTGTCTTGGGACGATTTCCCGAGGATCGGATTCCCGATCTCCTAAGTTCCCTGGACAGAGCTTGTTCCGCCTGTAGAGAGCTGTGCTCCAATTCGTTGGAACACGTCATGAATAGATTTAATTAATGCGTTGGATGGTGGCGGAATTTTTTATTCCGCCACTTTTTTTAAATGCCTTTAGGATGTCTCTAAAAATGCAGACCCTTCGTGAGGTTGTCGCGACTGAGCTTGTTCTAGGGCATCTCCAAAAACGCTGATCCTCGTAGAGATCGTTCCGACGGAGCGCAGGCGAGGCGACCTCTACGAGGAGATCCGGAAGTTAGTTTTTAGAGGTCCCCTTTATCGGGAGGAGGATAGATTTGTTGGATCTTTTTGGCGGCTCGAGATCTTTTTTTTTCCCATTCAAAGGCTCTGTCAGAGCTTGGGTATGTCGAGAACGGTCGAGTCACCTTACCGTGCTGCTTCCCGATGAGAATCAGGCAGAGGATTTCTATTCCGACGCGAAAATCCTGCTCTCCCGCGAGAAGATATTCAGGTTGCCCGATATCCCCTTGGAAAAGGGGATCGTCGACGATCCGGCCTCTATGGTCGCAAGAGGTCACGTTCTTCGAAACTGGTCCGAGGGAGGGGGCATACTGATCTCCACTCCAGGCGGAATGATTTCTCCCTTTATGGACTCCGAAGGACTTCTCTCCCTAAGAATAGGGGAGTGTGCGGGCAGAGACCGTCTGATCTCATGGCTGGATTCATCCGGTTATTCCAGAAGCGATCTGGTATGGAAGCCAGGCGAGTATGCTGTAAGAGGAGGTATCGTCGATTTCTTCGATCCTTCCTCCCGGATGCCTCTGAGGGTCGTTTTTTTCGACGACGATATAGAGGAGATGCGCCTGTTCTCTCCGGAAAATCAGATGGGTAAATGCAAGGTGGAGGCTTTCTCGGTCTGGGAGTTGGGGGATCGTATTATCCCATCCGCTGCCTCGTCGGTATCTGAAAAAGGGGATGTCTTCCTTTTCGACCCCCTCCGCTCACAGGTTAACGCCGATAGTTTCAGGTCCATATGGAACGATCTCTCCGCCAAATGGGCTATCCCGGAGGAACGATGGGATCGCTTTTTAATCGATACTCCGCTTCTCTACCGTTTCGAATCCGGTCTCGGCGTTCGTCAGAGGAGATTGTCCTTAAGGGAGGTCCCCCGATTTAGAGGACGCATCTCCGAGATGGCGGTTCAGATCTCTCGTTGGAGAGATCTGGGGTATTCCGTAGCTATCCGAAGTTCGTCCCCTCTTCCGAGCGATTTCGAAGGAATGGACTGGCAGCCCGAGCCTCTTTCCTCCGGTTTTATAGACGACGAGGAGAAGATGGTCTTTTTGTCCGACGTAGAGATGTACGGAATCAGGCCGGACAGGAGGACGGAAAGACAGGGAACGCCCAAAGATTGGTCTATACTTTTCGAGACCGGGGATTGGTTGGTTCACGAGGATCACGGTCTTTGTCGTTATGGCGGACTTGAGTCGGTGGAGGGATTCTGGGGAAGGCAGGAATTCCTAGTTTTGGAGTTCCAGGACAAGAAGAGATTGCTTTTGCCCACCGGGCAGATCTCGAGGATCTCTCCCTACAATGGATCGGTGGACGAATCGACGGTTCCGGATCGTCTTGGGTCGTCCCGCTGGAGCACTTCTTTGAAAAAAGCGGAGAAGCAAATAGAGAAGGAGGCCAAGGAGCTCCTGGAGCTCTACGCCAAGAGAAAGATCGCAAAGGGACATGCGTTCTCGTCCGACGGAGAGGCGATGGAGGAGTTTGAGAGGTCGTTCCCCCATGAGGAGACGATAGACCAGTTAAAGGCAATATCGGACGTGAAAAAAGATATGGAGGCGCCGAGACCTATGGACCGTCTCGTCGTAGGAGATGTCGGATATGGAAAGACCGAGGTGGCTCTCAGAGCTGTCTTTAAGGCCGCCATGGACGGATTCCAGGTGTTGGTGTTGGTCCCTACGACCGTCTTAGCTCAACAACATTACATGACGTTCCGCAGCAGAATGGGACCTTTCCCTCTTAAGGTAGAGCTGCTTTCTCGTTTTGTTTCGCAGAGGAAACAAAACGAAATATTGACGGGCTTGGCGGATGGCTCGGTGGACGTGGTAATAGGAACCCATAGGCTTTTACAGAACGATCTCAAGATACGGCGCCTAGGGCTTATAGTCGTCGACGAAGAACATCGTTTTGGAGTCGCCCATAAAGAGAGGTTCCGTAAAATGAGATCCGGAGTGGACATCCTGACCCTTTCGGCAACGCCGATCCCGAGAACTTTTTCCATGGCGATGAAGGGAATGAGAGACGTATCGATAATCGAGACACCTCCGGGTAACAGACCGGCCATAATAACGGTGACAGGCGCCTGGGACGACGGACTTGTCCGAAAGGCCCTCGGTAGAGAGATGGCGAGAGGCGGTCAGGTCTATATGCTTCACAATAGGGTCGGGACCATAGAGGAAAGAGCCGGCTGGGTGAAGAGCCGTTTTCCCGATGTCCGAGTTGCCTTCGCTCACGGTCGAATGAGAGAAAATGAGCTGGAGGAAACTATGATGGCCTTTTACGACGGGGAGATAGATATCTTGGTCTGCACCACCATAGTCGAGAGCGGGCTGGACGTCGGAAGAGCCAATACATTGGTGGTGGACGACTCGAGACTGCTCGGACTCGCCCAGATGCACCAGCTGAGGGGGCGGGTCGGTCGCAGAGATGACACCGCTTATGCCTTTTTTCTCTATCCCTCCGACTGCGTTTTACCTCATTCCACCGCCGAAAGACTCGACGCCATCGGCAGGCTTTCCTTCCAAGGGGCCGGTTACGAACTGGCCAAGGAAGATCTTCACATCCGTGGCGGGGGCGACTTGCTGGGAATGTCTCAGCACGGCCACAGGGAGAGGGTCGGACTTCAGCTATATTACAGAAAGCTGCGAGAAGAAGTAGCTCGCCTGAGAGGGGAGACCGTGAGGGAGACGGAGATGGAGATAAGGATTCCACTCTCTATTCCTGAAAGCTACATCTCCGTGTCTGCCCTTAGACTGGCCATATATCGTAGAATAGACGAGATAGAAGACGTAGAGGGTCGTGAAAATCTGAGAAACGAGCTTCTAGACAGATTCGGGCCGATTCCATCCGAGGTAGATCGACTTTTGGATCTTGCGTTGCTCAGGACTATATGTCGAAAGCGGGGTATAATTCGTTGTATGCTCTCCGAGGAACGATGTGAGATAACCCCGGGAGAGAATATGGACGTAAGGTTACCGGCTCTATGGATCGAAAAGAAAGACGAAATGATCGGTCCCGGAGGTCGATTGGGGATTATATCTTTGCTGGATATCTTGACCGATCGAAAGTCGACTGAAGGAGTGATCTCATGAAAGACGATAGCGGGGCGCTTTTTTCCCAGTTGAGGGATATCATGAACCGACTGAGAGCCCCCGGGGGCTGTCCTTGGGACAGAAAACAGACCTATGGCTCTCTTCGTCCTCACATCATAGAAGAGGCCTACGAGCTGGTCGATGCCGTCGACAACGGCGATACAGCGGGGATATGCGAGGAATCAGGTGATCTTTTGCTTCAGGTCGTTTTCATGGGAGTGATAGCGGAGGAGTCCGGGGATTTCTCCCTGGCGGACATAGTGAGGTCGATATCGGATAAACTGATCCGTAGGCACCCCCACGTCTTCGGCGATGTCGACGTTTCCGATAGCGACGAGGTCTTGAGAAACTGGGAACAGATAAAGCTCAATGAAAAGGGCGGTCAGAATAACGGAGCCACGGTCCTGTCGGGGGTCCCCAAAGGACTACCTCCGCTTGTAAAGGCTTTCAGGATACAGCAAAAGGCGGCCAGCGTAGGTTTCGACTGGGACCAATCGTCTCAGTCGCCGGTTTTCGATAAGATAGACGAGGAGATCGAAGAGGTCAAGACGGCCATGGAATCGGAGGACAGGCTTTCCGTGGAGGAGGAGATAGGGGACGTTCTTTTCTCCATAGTGAACCTGGCTCGTCGGTTAGGGGTGGACCCTCATCTCGCGTTGGAGAGATCGAACAAAAAATTTATCGATCGTTTCGGGAGGATAGAACAGGACCTTCGGGATCGAAATAGGTCATGGACCGATACCGACCTGGACGAACTCGATTCTCTCTGGGATCGGGCTAAGATGGTCTCTCGGCAGGATGGTGCATGCGATAATCCCATGTGATATAGTGTCCACAGTTACTGGATATGGAGGTAAGGCTATGAGTCAGTCGAAAAACTCTTTCAGGAAAATAGGGATAACCGAGACCGCTTTGAGGGATGCTCACCAGTCCCTCATGGCGACTAGACTCCGGATCGAGGATATGCTGCCGGTCCTGGAGAAGATGGACCAGGTTGGATATCACTCCCTGGAGGTGTGGGGAGGGGCCACCTTCGACTCCTGCATGAGATTCCTCAACGAGGACCCTTGGGAACGTCTTAGAGTCCTCAGAAAACATATCAAGAACACGAAGCTTCAGATGCTCCTTCGTGGACAGAATCTGGTCGGATACAGACATTATGGAGACGATGTCGTAAGGGAATTCGTCAAAAGGGCGGTAGGTAACGGAATCGACATAATGAGGGTCTTCGATGCCTTGAACGATCTTAGAAACCTTGAGGTTGCGTCCGACCAGGTCAAGAGAGAGGGTGCCCACCTCCAGATGTGTATTTCCTATACCATATCTCCGGTGCACACGAACGAACTGTTCATCGATATCGCCGGCAAGATGAGGGATATGGGAGCCGATTCGATATGTATCAAGGATATGGCCGGTCTCCTCAGTCCGGTCGATGCGGATCGTCTGGTAAGAGGGATAAAGAAAGAGACTGAGCTCCCCGTGCAGGTGCACAGTCACTACACCAGTGGATTGGCGTCAATGGCCTATTACGCTGCCATAGAGGCCGGTGCGGACGTGGTTGACTGTGCCATATCGCCCTTTTCAATGAGAACCAGTCAGCCCGCTTCAGAGTCCATGGTAGCAGCCTTATCCGGAGGTCCCTTCGACACGGGACTCTCCTTGGAGAATATGATTCCTATAGCCGATCATTTCAAGAAACTTCGGTCCAAATACGACGACCTTTTCGTGAAGCTCGACGGAGCCGATACTAACGTATTGATATATCAGATACCAGGAGGAATGTACTCCAACTTGGTGAACCAGCTTAGGGAGCAATCGGCGGAGCACCGTTTAGACGATGTTCTCAAAGAGGTGCCGGTGGTCAGGAAGGCTATGGGATATCCTCCGCTGGTGACCCCCACCAGTCAGATAGTCGGTACCCAGGCGACATTGAACGTCCTCGTCGGGGAGAGATGGAAGATCATTCCTAAGGAAGTGAAGAACTACTTTATGGGTTACTACGGGAAGCCTCCCGCAGAGGTCGACCCCGAGGTCCAGGCGAAGGCCCTCGGAGGGGAGGAACCTATAACCTGCAGGCCGGGAGAGAAGATCGATCCCGAGCTCGACAGGGCCAGGGCCGATATAGCTGCCTGGATAACCCAGCCGGAAGATGTCCTCAGTTATGTCCTTTTTCCGGCAGTGGCTAAAGACTTCCTCATGAGACAGTATTCTAAACTGAACTTAAGGGATATCGGTCTCGACGAGGTCGTCGAAGAGATCGCTTATCCGGTTTAATTGGGAGGCTCGAATGAATTTAATAGATAGGATAAACGAAGTAGTTGACAAAAGCATTCGTCCCGCTCTTCAAAGTCACGGCGGGGATGTCGAGGTCGTGTCCTTCGACGAAGAATCGGGAGTGATCTCCGCCCGTCTTCAGGGAGCCTGCGGTACCTGTCCCTTCGCTCAGGAGACCCTCAGGATGCAGGTAGAAGCGGTCTTGAAAAGGGAGATTCCGGAGGTCTCCTCGGTTGTCAGAGCCTAGCCCCGGTAGGTTATCCTCTTGACCAGTAAAATTACAGTAGAGGAGACTCCTGGCGGTTATTCCTCCGTCTTCGAGTCCGGGGCAATCGGCTCGGGGTCGAAGTTTTCCGGCAAGGACGACGAGAATATCCATCTGATCGAGGAGAGGTATCCGGTACGGATAGTTCTTCGGGGAGAGAACATAACCGTTCAGGGTCCCGATAGAGACGCGGTCGAGATGGTCTCCGATCTTATAGATCAGATGCTTAGCATAGCCTCCAAGGGGCACGCCATAAGGGCGGCGGAGATAAGGTACGGAATGGACATGATCGCCAAGAGAGGGTCAGTCGATCTAGAGGCCCTGTACGACGATCTGCTCTGTATGACTGCCAGAGGAAAGCCGGTTCGACCGAAGACCTTAGGACAGAGAGCCTATATAAAAGCGATCAGGGAGAACGATGTCGTCTTTGGCATAGGCCCAGCCGGTACGGGAAAAACGTATCTGGCGGTCTGCGAGGCCGTCAATATGTTGAAGTCCGGCGCTACCAGCAGGATCGTGCTGGTCCGTCCGGCGGTAGAGGCAGGGGAGAGTTTGGGCTTTCTTCCAGGGGATCTGAAAGAAAAGGTGGAGCCCTATCTAAGGCCTCTTTACGACGCTTTTTTCGACCTCCTGAGTCCGGAACGGTTTATGAGATATATCGACAAGAACGTCATAGAGGTAGCCCCTTTAGCCTATATGAGAGGGCGTACTTTGAATGACAGTTTTATAATATTGGATGAGGCTCAAAATACCTCTCCGGAGCAGATGAAGATGTTTTTGACGAGACTCGGTTTCGGATCCAAGGCGGTCGTAACTGGGGACTTGACCCAGGTTGATCTCCCCTCAGGTAAGAGGTCCGGACTTTTCGTCGTTCAGGACATACTCGAAGGTGTCAAAGGGATCGATTTTATCCGCCTGGAAAACGTCGACGTCGTACGCCATGAGATCGTTCAGAGGGTTGTGGCTGCCTATGAAAGACATGAAGAAAGACAAAGAGAAAAACAAGAGACAGGAACCGGTTCGACAGCAGCCAAAAGCTGAGGACCGGTCTCATGAGAGGCTGAAAGCGACTTATCTGTCGCTTTCAGCCCTCCTTGTCGTTGGCTGTCTGCTCTTAGTTTTTAGGTGGGTATCCATAGATATCGATAGATCTTTTGTGAAGGGACTCCCCGCGACCAGAAATTACTTCGCGTTATTCAACATGCGTTATAAAGACGAGAAGGAGACCGAACAGCTCAGGGATTTCGCAAAAAACAGCATAGTAGACGTGTTGGTGAGAAAAACCGGTCATATAAAGGAAGCCCAGGAGAGGCTCTCTCTGATAGGGGAAGGTCGTCTGGAGGAGGCCGGAGTTCCCCAGGCTTTCATCGAGCTTATTCGGGCCCTCCCGGTCGAAAGGCGAGATCTCCTGCTTAGAGTCACCTCTAAAGCCGGTTTGGAGGTCTCCGAATCGGATATCTACAGGGATTCTATGCAGGGTGTTTCTGAAGACTATCTATGGCGTGTTCTGGAGAACAGCGGCTTGGATCCCGGAGAGGCCAATATATCCGTACAGGTTCTATCTGGAATCCTTGTACCGGCTGTCTCGGGAGAATCGGGTATCACGGACAGGTTGAGAGATATAGTTGCGGATGCGGTAGATACGGTGCCGAAAGAGATCCAGGCGGGAGAGGTAATAGTTTCCAAAGGGGATACGATCACCCCTCAAATTGCCGAATTACTGAGGAGACAGGGATATCCTGAAGCGGCCTTTCCGATAAAGACCCTTCTTATAATTTCCTTGTCGGTCATATCGGTTTTTATCTGGGCCAAAAAGAACGTCCTTACTCTATGGGACGAGAGAAAAGCAGGTTTTTTGGCTTTTCTCTTTGCTTTATGCCTCGTCATGGGAGTTCTATCCGCCTTTTACGGGATGACGGGGCTCGGTATAGTTCCCATGGCAGGGATAGCCTACGTAACGATGCCCCATCGAAGAGCCAGAGCCACTGTTTTGGCTGGGACCTTTCTGTTAGCGTCTCTTTTTTTCGACGTCACTCCGATATCGTCAGGAGAGATTTTGCTTATAGGGGCGGTCGTCGCTGGGATAGGCGAGATCCTATTCAGGAGAATCGATTCCAGATCGAGTCTTTGGCTCTGCATGGTGCAGCTGGGCCTGGTCTCAGGAGCGGCCCTCTTGTTATCGAGATGGATCTTCAACAGCCCCTTCGACTATATATTTCCCCTACAGGTTCTTTTTCTGTCGGTTCTTTGGGGAACCTTGACGATGATAATCCTTCCTCTGACGGAAGGTCTGTTCGACGTTCTGTCGCCTCTGCGCCTAATGGAACTCTGTCAGCCCGATCATCCCCTCCAGAAAAGGCTTCAGATAGAGGCACCGGGAACCTACCATCATTCTCAAATGGTTGCTATACTTGCCGAGGCGTCGTCCGATGCATTGAGACTTAACTCCAGACTGGTAAAATCCGGAGCTTTCTTTCACGATATAGGCAAGCTGAAACGGCCGCAATTTTTTGTGGAAAACCAGTTTGGATCTAAAAACGCTCACGATGACATCTCTCCCGTTATGTCTGCTCTCGTGATAGTATCCCATGTGAGAGAAGGGCTGGACTTGGCTCTGGAGAACAAGTTGCCCGAGGGAATAAGACACTTTATAGCGGAGCATCACGGCACGACTTGTCTGGGGTATTTCTACAAAAAGGCTAAGAAAATGGGACTCGATCCTTCCGAGAGTCAGTTCAGATATCCCGGACCCAGGCCGAAGACGAAGGAGACCGGATTGGTCATGTTGGCCGATTCGATAGAGGCAGCGGTTAGAGCGGAGAGGGAAAATATAAAAAGTTTCATGGACCTGAAGGAAATAGTAGATGGGGTAACCGAGTCCAAGCTGAGAGATGGTCAGCTTGACGATACTGGATTTACCCTGCTGGATTTGGCTAAAATAAAGGAAGTAATGCTTAAGACGTTAAAATCGATGTACCATACCAGAAACATAGTACCGTTGCAGGAAAACAAAACACCGGAAAACGGAAAGGATGGACAGATGTGATGAAACTGGAGATTGGCATCTCAAACGACGAGGGTGACCCTCGACCGTCTGCGATACTTGACGAGGAGGTTCTCTCTCTCTGTATATCCCAGCTTTTCGACGAGGTATGGCCGCAGTGGCGTATGAGGGATTCAGTGTCCGTATCGATAGCTACCGTCGATGAGGAGACCATAAGGCAGCTGAACAATTCCTACAGGGGCTGCGATAGTCCTACCGACGTGCTTTCCTTTCCCCAATGGGAGGAGGACGGCGCCTTCTCTCCACCGGAGGAATGGGCCGAGCTACCGTTGGGAGATGTGGTCATATGTAGTTCCGTCGTAAACCGTAACGCCGAGGAACGTAATGAATCCTACGACAGAGAGATGGCCTTGATGGTTTTTCACAGTGTTCTTCATCTCTTAGGGTGGGACCACGATACGCAGGAAAAGGAAGCTGCCATGTGGTCCCTACAGGAAAAATATAGAGATATAGCGATGAAAAAATTGGGGCAGGAGGGTTGATCTGGTTTTGACTATCCTCTTGAAAAGCCTGATTTTCGTGATCTTTCTGCTCTTTCTCTCCGGTCTCTTCAGCGGTGGAGAAACAGCCATAACCGCTACCAGCAGAGCCAAGTTGCTTGCCCTGAGAGATCGTTACATGAGTTTTCGGAAGGTTTTGGATTGGCTCTTGAAGGATCGTCAAAAAGCCCTCACCACGATCCTGATCGCCAACAATCTGGTCAACATAGCGGCTAGTTCTTTGGCTACGACTCTGGCCGTGATGGTTTTTCAAAAACATGGAGTCGTTCTTGCTGTGACATCCATGACGGTGTTGATAGTTATTTTCGGCGAAATTCTGCCCAAAAGTTTCGCTTTGGCAAAAAGCGAAAAGGTCCTATTTTTGACCCTGCATTTTATCCGGTTCTCAAGTCTGGTGTTGTCCCCCTTCGTCTGGATAATAGGCGGTATAGTAACCGCGATCGGCAGGCTATCCAAGGTAGATCTCTCTCTGCAGGCCTCCTTTGTCACCAGAGAGGAAATAGAGCAGGTGGTTACTATCGGGGAGGCCTCTGGCGCTTTAGAGGAGTCGGAGAGGCGGATGATTCACGGCATAATCTCTTTCGAGGATACCAAGGTCTCGGAGGTGATGGTCCCCCGCATAGATATGGACGTCGTCGATAGCGATATAACAATAGAGGAACTGGTTCCCCATCTGGAGGAACACGGTCATTCCAGGATACCGATCTACGAGGATAGTTTGGACGATATCATAGGGATCCTCTACGTGAAAGACCTGATCGGCTTGCTATATTCAGGGAAAACCGGAGTGAAGTTAGCCAGCCTTAAGAGAGACGCTCTCTTTGTTCCGGAGACAATGAAGGTCCCCGATCTCTTCAACATAATGAAAAGTCGAAGGATACATATGGCGGTGGTGGTCGACGAATACGGTGGTACCGCCGGGATAATAACCCTCGAAGATCTCCTCGAGGAGATCGTAGGGGAGATCCAAGATGAATACGATCACGAACTTCCAGCTATAGAAGAGGTCGAGGAGGGGGTCTATCAGGTTCAGGGAAACATGGACCTGGAGGACCTGAGCGATTTTCTTGGGTATCCATTCGAATCGGAGGACGTTGAATCGGTCGGTGGATTGATAACCGATCTATCCGGGGATTTCCCCAGCACCGGTAGCTCCGTGACCTACGGTCCTTGGGAGTTTACAGTGTTAAGCTTGGCGGATCACAGAGTGATGGAGGTAGAGTTGAGAAAAATTGATTCAGAGGAGTGTGTCGAGGATGACGATTGACAAATTCGACGAGGGCTATAGATCTGGAGTCGTAGCCGTGGTCGGGAGACCTAACGTCGGCAAATCCTCCTTGGTTAACGCTCTTTTACGTTGTAAGGCCACGATAGTATCCCCTAAACCTCAGACCACTAGGAACAGAATAAGGTGTATCGCAGACGTGGAAGGCGGCCAGATCGTCTTTACAGATACCCCGGGAATTCATAAGCCGCAGCATCGTCTCGGAGAGGCCATAGTCGACTCAGCTTTGGAAGCCCTCGACGATGCTGACCTTATCCTTTACGTTGTATCGGCTCAGGACGAGGGAATTACCGGCCAGGACAGGCATATAATCGAGCGTCTCAAAAACTCGAACACGCCTGTTATCATGGTCATAAACAAGGTGGACCTCCTGGGTTCCAAGAAGGCTAAAATTCTTCCTTTGATAGATATTTACCGTAAAAAGCTGAATCCCATGGATGTCCTGCCCGTCTCCGCTAGAGAGGACATCAATCTGGAGATGCTCATGGATTTCATACTTGAGCATATTCCTGAGGGACCTCCTATGTATATGGAGGATATGCTGATAGACCGTTCCTCTCGTTTTCTGGCTGCTGAGATAATAAGGGAACAGGTGCTTTTGAGAACCGACCAGGAGGTGCCGCACAGCGTGGCGGTGGAGATCCTGGAGTATAAATCGCCCGAAGAATATCCTGAACGGAGAGATACCTATATAAGAGGCGTTATCTTCGTGGAACGTCGAGGTCAGAAGCTCATATTGCTGGGCTCTGGCGGCGAGAAGATGAAAGAGATAGGAACTGCGGCGCGGGAGGCCCTGGAAAGCTTCCTAGGAGGAAAAGTCTTTTTGGACCTATGGATAAAGGTCAGGAAGGATTGGCGAAACTCCGAGTCGGAGCTTCGCCGTCTCGGATACAGAGAGTGATCGAAAAACCTCAGGGACTTCGTCGTCGAACCGGGGTCGTCCTCAGACGGGAGATCAGCCCTGAAGGGGATATCCGTCTTATGTGTCTCTTTCGAGGGGATGGCGTCCATTGGCTTTCCTTGCCGGGAGGGGGCCGCGGTAAGGTGAGATTGGGCGGCAGTACCGAACCTCTGACTTGGGGAGTCTTCTCATTTTACAAAGGCAGGAATCGCTCCTTTTTGAAGGAGATAGAGGTAAAGAAGGATTTTTGGGGTCTTCGAAATATGCAGGAATCCCTTAAGTTCGCTTTGGGATGGTGTCGGTTGTTATCCGAGGTGTTACCCTATCAGCATCCTGTCGACGAGGTAATCCCCGTCTTTTTCTGGGCCTTGGAACTTCTCGAGGATAGGAGAGACCCTTGGGGAATGGATCTGCGATTTTTATGGCGGGTCCTTAAGGTCTGGGGAGTGGCTCCTTCTCTGTCCTCCTGCGGAAGCTGCGGAAAAAGGCTTTCTGAGGGAACCTGGAAAGACGGGGTGTTTTTGTGTCCTGTTTGTTCGACTGGCGGGCAAGGTCGGATTTTTCTTGAGGTAGCCGCTTTTTGGGCTGGAACGGACAAAAAAAACTTACCGCAGGAAACGTTATCCGAGGATAACCGTAAGAATTTATATGCCGTCAGGAGTATAATTTCGAGTAACCTAAAGGCTTTTAGATAAAAAACTTTCGGCAAGGATGTGGTCTATTTGAATTTTCAGGAGATAATCTTTCGTCTGGAGCGTTTTTGGGCGGAGCGGGGATGTGTCGTACAACAGCCTTACGATGTCGAGGTAGGAGCCGGTACCATGAACCCGGCGACCTCCCTGAGGGTAATCGGACCTGAGCCCTGGAAGGTCGGCTACGTAGAGCCTTCCAGACGTCCTACCGATGGTAGATATGGAGAAAATCCCAACAGGCTTCAACATTATTATCAGTATCAGGTGATACTGAAGCCCGCTCCTGACGATGTTCAGGAACTTTATCTGGATAGCCTCGCCGCCTTAGGAATAGACCCATCGGAGCACGATATTCGATTTGTGGAGGACGATTGGGAATCCCCTACCGTAGGAGCATGGGGGTTAGGCTGGGAGGTCTGGCTGGACGGTATGGAGATAACACAGTTTACCTATTTTCAGCAGGTCGGCGGTGTGGACATGACATTGGTCCCGGCGGAGTTGACCTACGGAATAGAGAGAATCGCCATGTTCGTTCAGAAGGTCGACAGCGTCTATGATCTTAATTGGAACGATGAGTTGACCTACGGAGATGTCCATCATAAAGGCGAGGTAGAACACTCCACCTACAATTTCGAGATTGCCGACACAGACATGTTGTTTAAGCTTTTCGATATGTACGAGAGAGAATCCCACAATATAGTCGAAAAAGGGCTGGTTCTGCCAGCGTGGGATTATACATTGAAATGCTCTCATACGTTCAATATGTTGGATGCACGAAACGCCATAAGCGTAACTCAGAGGACCGGGTATATATCCAGAATCCGTGCTCTGGCCATAAAATGTTGCGAGAGCTACAGCGCTCAGCGCAAAGCCATGGATTATCCGCTAAAGGGAAAGTTAGTTTAGGAGGGGTGTCGCAATGGAGACGAACAACCTGATTTTAGAGATAGGTACGGAGGAAATCCCCTCCCGTTTCATGCCTCGTGCTCTGAGAGAACTGGCTGATATAGCCTCGGCCGAGTTCTCCGAAGCCCGTATAAGCTGTGGAAATATAGAGACCTATGGAACTCCCAGAAGGCTGGTACTCTCGATAAAAAAGCTCAATTCCCGTCAGGACGATCTCTCGGAAGAGTTTAAAGGTCCCGCCTGGAAAAGCGCCTTCGACGGGAACGGGACGCCCACCAGGGCCGCCGTCGGATTCGCTAAGAGCAAGAATATAGAGGTGGAGGACCTTGAAAAAAGGGACGTCAACGGGGTTCCCTACGTATTTGCCGTGGTAAACCAAAAGGGTGGTCAGACCCTGGGTCTCCTGCCCGATATGCTCTGTAGGATCGTCAACAGACTTGTTTTTCCTAAGAACATGTATTGGAAGAAGACCTCCGTTCGTTTTGCCAGACCTATAAGGTGGATCCTCTGTCTCCTCGACGATAGAGTCGTTCCCTTCGAGCTAAACGGGATAAACTCCGGGCAGATCTCGAGAGGGCACAGGTTCATGGGCGCTCCCTCCGTTTCGGTGTCCAAGGAGTCGTCCTACATGGAAAAACTTTACGATAACTATGTCATAGTGGATCAAAAAAAGAGAAAAGAGAAGATGCTTTCCGCTATAGCGATTCTGGAAAAAGAGATGGACGGGACTATAGATAGGGATCCGGATCTGATAGAGGAAAACCTGTTTCTCGTAGAATACCCGGTCCCTTTTTACGGCAAGTTTGACAAAAAATACCTGGAGTTGCCGGAAGAAGTCCTTATCACCACTATGAAGCACCATCAGAAGTATTTCCCAGTTCGGGATCATTCGGGAAAACTGATGCCTTATTTCGTAGGTGTAAGCAATAACAGAGCCGTTAACATGAACGTCATAGTAGAGGGGAATCAGAGGGTTCTTCGAGCCAGGCTGGAAGACGCCTCGTTTTTCTGGAACGAGGACAGCCGAGTGCCTCTCGCGTCTAAACTGGACCAGCTTAAGACCGTTGTATATCAGGAAAAGCTTGGATCGGTTTACGATAAGGTAATGGTAACCGTTGATCTGGTCCGCAGTTTAACCTCCATGCTTGGATTGGAGGAACATATAAAGCTGATAGAGAGAGCGGCCATGCTTTCCAAGTCCGATCTTGTCACCAACATGGTATACGAGTTTCCGGAACTTCAGGGAATCATGGGAAGGGAGTACGCTCTAAAAGATGGCGAGGATCCCAGGGTTGCCATGGCTATATATGAGCAGTATCTTCCCAAGAGCGCGGGAGACGAAACACCGAGCGATGTAATAGGAGCGGTGTTGGGGTTGAGCGAAAGAGTCTTCAACATGGTCGGTGCTTTCAAAATGGGATTTAGGCCATCGGGATCTCAGGATCCCTATGGACTAAGACGGGCCGTCCGTTGCGTAAACGAGATAATCTGGAGTTTACCCCTCGACGTAAATCTGGACGAGTTCTTAAAAGAGGCGGCCCGCGCCCTCCAGTTGGAGGAAGAGCCCATGGAAGAACTTATCTCGTTCATAAGACAGAGACTTCTTATCCAGCTTAAGGAAAAGGACTTCTCTCACGATCTCGCGGAGCTGGCTGTATCGGTCACGGGAGGACGGCCCCTACAGGCATTGAGGTTCCTCGAATCGTTGAAGTCCGTTCAGGAAGAACAGTGGTTTATCAATCTGGTCACAGCTGCTGTGAGGGTACAGAACATCCTGGCCAAGAACGGAGAGGAGAGAGGAAGTTCCGTAGAGGTCGCAAAACTCCTCATGCCTGCCGAAAAGGATCTCGCCGAAGCGGTCGAAAGCTGTTCCCGGACTGTCTGTAAGGCGGTAGAGGAGGATAACTGGGATCTCCTGATGGAATCCCTCTCGAGGCTTTCCCCCTCAATAACATCGTTTTTCGACGACGTTATGGTTATGGACGAAGATTCGACGGTCAGAGCTAACAGACTGGCGCTCCTCGGAGAATGTGAGGATCTTTTCCGAGAGGTAGGCAATCTGTCTCGGCTGAAGAGGTAGTGTCTTATGGAACAAGGAGAGTTTTAAATGTCTCCAACTATAGCCCTGGTTTCCGATTCGACCGGAGAGACCGCCGAATATATAGTTCAGGCGGTATTGACCCAGTTCAAGGATCTCGATGTAGAGTTTATCCGATTTAGGTTCGTGGATTTGCCGGAAAAAATAGAACCTCTCATAGAGCAAGCTCGAGATAGAGGGGCCTTGGTCGTCTCCACGTTGGTGTCAGATGAGGTCAGAAGAGAGTTGATGGACCAGGCCGAGAGAAATGGCGTGATGGCGATCGATCTTTTGGGGCCTCTACAGGGAGCAGTCTCTCGTTGGAGTGGCTTTAGCGCACTTCAAAAGCCGGGATTGCTTCGTCGAATGGACGATAAATACTTCCAAAGGATAAAGGCTATAGAGTTCTCCATCAAATGCGACGATGGGAAAAGCCAGAATCTGATGCCCTCGGCGGACATAGTCGTACTGGGGGTGTCTAGATCGGGAAAGACCCCTTTGTCCATGTTTCTGGCCAACAAGGGATATAAGGTCGCTAATTTACCTCTGGTTCCAGAGGTGGCACCTCAAGATACTCTCTGGCAGGTCATGCCCCAAAGATGTGTCGGGCTACTGATCAGTCCCGATAAGTTGATGAAAATACGAAAAGACAGGCTGAAAATAATGGGATTGGATCCCGATATATCCGCTTATGCTCAGGAAAAGAGGATACTTCTGGAGCTCAACTATGCGAAAGAGATAATGATCAAGGTAGGCTGTCGTGTATACGATACGACCGATCGCTCGATCGAGGAAATCTCTCAAAATCTCCTGGAAGATATGAGGTTAACCCACGTAAACTAGAGGATAGGGCGAAAGATTACCCCGACGGCTTAAGCCGTCGGGGTAATCTTTTCCGTTATCAGTCTGAAAGGCCGTACTGTTTCAGAAGTTGCTGGTACTTATCCTCGACCGTTGCAGGAGTTTCTCGCTCATCGGCATATGGATCGGTCGCGGGCGCGATCCCCGGAGGAACATGGGCGGGGATGGACGGCGGAATCACAGATGGAGCGACTTCTGACGGAACGGTCATCTCTCCCAGCTGGAAGGATCTGTCCTGAGGAAGCAGTAATAATCTGGGAGCGTTGGGGTCCTCCATCGCCATCATGGGAGATCCGCCGTGTAACGGACAAATTGCCTTCGGTGCTCTGTCCTGCGGCAAGTACAGCTCTGCGAAAGAGCAGCCGTCTGAAGCGATGTAGCCGGATTTACGGCAAACCCTGACCTTGATCACCGCGGAATCTTCTGGTACGTCGAAAATGCTCGGATAGGTTCTCATGGTAACGGCTTTTTCCATGAAATTTTTCCAAACGGGGAGAGCGACTCTCCCTCCCGTGGCGGCCCTTCCTAGAGGTTTATGATCGTCGTTCCCTGCATAAACGACGGAGACCAGGCCTGGTAGTCCGCCAGCGAACCACGCATCGCTGTACTCGTTCGTCGTTCCCGTTTTTCCGAAGACCTCGTATCCCGTTAGAGCCGCTCTGCGTCCCGTTCCGGCCTTGACCACGTCTATCAACATAGATCTCATCACTATGGCGGTGGAGGAATCTATGGCATCTTCTAGCCTCGGAGCGTGGCTTTCGAGTGTTTTATCGTTGTTATCCCTTATCTCTCTTATGGAGTAGGGAGCGACCTTTTTGCCGTTGTTTGCGTAAACGCAGTAAACCGATGCCATCTCCAGAGGGGTCACGCTGGCGGTACCCAGCCCGATCGATAAAGCCGGAGATAGGTGTGGCGATGTTATACCCAGCCTTCTGGCCATGGACATTACTGCTTCTACACCGGTAAGATCAGTAAGCCTAACGGCAGGAGTGTTGTGAGAATGGGTAAGGGCTTCGAACAACGTTTCTTCTCCTGCGAATTTTTTGCTGTAGTTGCCGGGAGTCCAAATCTTGTCAACGCTCTCTTTTATCTCGTAGGAGATGGGTTTGTCCAGGATATGATCCGTGGGCATATAGCCGCTTTCCAGTGCCGCGGTGTAGAGTATCGGCTTGAAGGCCGAGCCGGGCTGACGATAGGCCTGAGTGGCTCTGTTGAATTTGCTGACCTCGAAATCCTTTCCTCCGACCAGAGCCAAGATCTCCCCGGTCTCAGGATCCATTGCTACTATAGCTCCCTCCGACTTGAGCTCTTGGATGGCCTCCTCCGCCGCTATCTGTAGATCCAAGTCGATGGTAGTGTATATCTTTAGGCCTGAAGAATAGACGCGATCTCTTCCATATTTAGGCAACAGTCTCTTGAAAAGTATGTGACTCACGAAATAAGGTGCCTTGTTGACGTTGAGCACGTTTTTTACGGTGGTGTTGTTGAAAGTCAGTTTTTCCGATTGGGCTCTTTTTTTCTGTTCTTCCGTTATCCACCCCAAAGTAGTCAGTCTTTGAAGGACGTATCTTTGACGGACTTTGGCTTTTTTGAGGTTTTTTATCGGAGAATACCTCTCCGGTGCCGCTATAAGACCTGCTAGAACCGACGCCTCAGCCAAGGTCAGGCTCGACGGCGTTTTTCCGAAGTAAGCCTGAGCGGCGGCTCCTATTCCCCAGGCCCCGTGTCCGAAGTATATGGCGTTTAGATAGGTCTCCAGTATCTTATCCTTGCTGTACAGTTGTTCTATGCGAAGCGATAGGATCGCCTCTCTCCCTTTTCTCTGCATAGTTTGATCCAATGTGAGAAATAAATTTCTGGCCAGCTGCTGCGTTATCGTGCTTGCGCCGTGCCCACCTTCACCTGAAAAGATCGATCGCATAATCGCCAGGGGTCTTATCCCGTGATGGGAATAAAAAGAGGAGTCTTCCGCTGCTAAAGTGGACATCACCATCCACCTGGAGATATCCTTGAGCTCCACCGGTCGTCTGTTTTCCAGAAACAGTTTCGTTATTACCTTGCCATTCCTATCGTACACGACGCTGGCTTCGTTAGCCTTATAGGAAAGGATCTCGTCGTCAGAGGGTAGGTCCTGAGCCAGTTTCGATACGATGACGGCAGTCCCTATAGCGCTCAAAGCGACTATTACCGTCAAAGACAAAAAGAAAAAGGTCCCCAGAATTCGCCAAAGAGAAGAGGGGGCCTTCCGATTTTTAGTTTTTTTGCGTAACATGAATCACACTCCCTGAGGGGTTTTTTCGTCGAGCTTATCGATACCATTGGATTATAACACTCCCATCCTCATATCTTCGTAGGAAATCCATTGAAAAAGAGAGAAACAGAAAAAGCTTATGGAGGGGTTGCACGATATGAGGTAAGATGTTATAGTACTTCGGTCGCCGCAGGGCGGCACGAAACTTGAAAAGAGAATACAGCGCATGAAACGAACTAGCGTAACTCGAAAAATTTTATGGAGAGTTTGATCCTGGCTCAGGACGAACGCTGGCGGCGTGCTTAACACATGCAAGTGGGACGAAGGTATGAACTTGAAGGCTTCGGCTGG
>NZ_JAKGUG010000014.1 GCF_021568855.1 Dethiosulfovibrio russensis
AGGGCCACCATGGAAAAACTGGGAGTACTGTTCTCACACAGCAGACCGAGGGTAAGCAACGACAACCCCTACAGTGAATCGATCTTCAAGACCCTGAAATACAGACCTGCCTTCCCCAGCGGTGGCTTCAAGGACATGGAAAACGCGAGAGCCTGGACCTACCGGTTCGTGTCCTGGTACAACCATACCCACCGTCACAGCGCCTTAAACTACGTGACACCTGAGCAGAGGCATAAAGGAAAAGCCCCGGAGATACTGGCGAAGAGGAAGAAAACCCTGGAAGAAGCCAAGAGAAAACACCCGGACAGATGGAGAAACAGGCCGATAAGAAACTGCTCCATCGAGGAGACGGTCTATCTGAACCCGGAGAAAGAGCCCCAGAAAAAGCGCAGAGACTGAGTCATTCCAATTCGATCTTTTTGCGACTTCTCGCTTGACAGGCTCCGTCAGTCTGCTATAGGTATTCCTTTCCGAAGTAGATCTCCTGCGATGTCCGGTATCCCCGTAGAGGAGTGAAGCCTCTCACCGTTATAAAATATCAGGTATTTCTGTAAGTCTCGATATAGATCGGTGACTCGCTCCTGTTCATTAAGGCACAACCACTCGCATTTGACCATCCGCCAGAACCGTTCAACAGAAACATCTCCAGAGCTTTCTTCAAAGCTACGATGTAGAATTCAGCGTCAAAGAGTATTGGATAGCTCCCAGGAGAGGATGTAGCGGCTGTACCAATCGATAACAGCTACGATATACATGAACCCACAGGTGAGTCTACAATACGTGATATCCGTACTCCAGACCTGATTGGGCTTCCCCACCTTTACGTTTCGGAGCAGGTAAGGATACACCTCCCGTTCTGGACGAGATCTACTGGTCCCCGGTTTGGGAGCCAGCCCTTCTAGGCCCATGATCCTCATCAGGCGTTGGACTCTCTTGCGATTCACGTTGTATCCTTCACGACAAAGCCAGGTGGTCATTCGCCTGCTCACGTTTCTCTAACCGAGAAGGTTACATTGGCTGCGAACACAGAT
This sequence comes from Dethiosulfovibrio russensis, assembly GCF_021568855.1. Taxonomy (NCBI): domain Bacteria; kingdom Thermotogati; phylum Synergistota; class Synergistia; order Synergistales; family Dethiosulfovibrionaceae; genus Dethiosulfovibrio; species Dethiosulfovibrio russensis. The sequence continues at coordinate 1,032 of NZ_JAKGUG010000014.1, forward strand.
CTGTGGATGATTCAATTCCACACAGGCCCGTTTTCCTCAAGAGTCAACACCTGATTTTTTAAGCCACTCCAGATCTATCTTGAACCGATCGATCTCCTTATTAAGAGTTGCACCAGGGTCTTATCTCCCTTCAATGCGGCCAGGGCTACTTTGGTCTTGAATTCAGGCGAACGTCGCTGTCGTTTGGCTGTCATTATGTCCCCCCTCTTTCTGAGACCTATAATATAGTAGCCTGTTATTGACCTTAACCTAGCAACTTACTCGGGATCCCTTTTTCCGGGTCCACTATAACCGAAACCTCGGCGTAAAAGGAGGTAATAAAGAGCTAGGGGCACCCGATAGGAACGGCTCTAACTTTTTGCCTCTCCTATCTCCCCCGCCAGACGGGCTCCCTCTTCCCCAGAAAAGCCTCCAGCCCCTCCCTGGCGTCCTCCGTCGCGGCCAGTGCGGCGAATCTTTCTCCGGCGGCCTCTATGGCCCGCTCCAACGGCAGGCTTTCTATCTGCTGCAATCCCCTCTTGCCGGTCTTCAGGGCAAGAGGGCTCTTTTTGGCCAGTTTCTTTGCGAATTCCATGGTGGCCTCCTCCAGCTTCTCAGGGGGAACCACCCTATAGGCTATGCCCAGTTTCAGGGCCTCCTCGGCGTGGATGAAGTCCCCGGTGAGAACGTACTGAAGGGCCCGTTTCGGACCTATCCAGCGGGAAAGCTGATACCCCGGCTCCAGACAGATCAGCCCCACGTTTATTGCGGTGGTTCCGAAAACGGCGTTCTCCGCCGCCACTATGAAGTCGCAGGCCAGGGCCAGCCCGGCTCCGTTGGCCAGTGTATAGCCCTGAACCGAGGCGATAACCGGCTTGGACATGGAGAAGAGGACGTTGTTGTGTCGGTCCATCAGCCGCAAAAAATCCCTAATCTCATGGCGTTCTTTGGACAGAAACTCTTTCAGGTCTATCCCTGTGGAAAAGTTCTTTCCCGCCCCGTCCAGCACGACGACCACCACCGACGGATCGGACTCCATGGCCTCCAGCGAATCGCATAGACCTCTTGCCAGCTCGGTGGAGAAGGTGTTCATCGACTCCGGCCTGTTCAACGTGATTCGTCCTACTCCATCATCGACCTTCGTTATAACCGTTTTCGACTCCGTCATTTTATTATTCCTCCTCGAAACGAAAAACCACTATACCAGCCGTTTCCACGAAAATCCTTCTCAACTATACACGGCCCCTTTTAGCTGTCAAAGAGGCTTTGTCGGGCAAAAAAACAGCTCTTCCCCGCCTCCGAAGGTGTTTTTTGCAAAAAAAACGGCTTTTTCCACCTATCGAAACACACCAAAAAACGCCGAACATTCAGTCCGCTAAAGTTCATGGCTCCCCAGCGAAAGGGCTTTACACAGATGAAACAATGCAGGGTTGTTTTTTTTGACCTTTTTTGCTCAGACTTCGAGTCGCAGCTTTCTATGTAAATTTAATAAAGTTGTATTTTAACGTTCAAGTATACTGCATAAAAGGCGAAAACATTTTGATTTTCAAGTTTAGTTACCGTATAGTGGCAATAGCGCAGGTGCCGTACAACTTGTATGGAACTGGAATACATACACGAAAGTGCCATTTCGAGAGGAGGCACCGCATTGAGGACCCGAAAAAAGGATCTGGCATACAAGGCTATCAAACAGATGATCATGGATAAAGAGCTTACGGAGGAACACTACGTATCGGAGAACAATCTGGCAAAAAAACTCGATATGAGCAGAACCCCTGTGAGGGAGGCTCTGCTCCGGCTGCAATCGGAGGGATTCATAAATATCATCCCCAACAAGGGAGCAGTTGTCAGCAATGTCTCGGTGGTCATCGCCAAGGAGTTCTACGACATGAGGATGGCCATAGAGGAGTTCGTTGTCCGCAACGTGGCGGACAGGCTCACTCAGGAACACCTTGAGCACATGGATCTATTGCTGAAGGAGCAGGAAAAAGCCTGCGAGAAAGGCGATCTGGACGATTATCTGAGAGCAGACAGCGAGTTTCACGATTATTTTCTGCTCATATACGAAAACCAGACCATATGGGACGCCATATTGCAGGTGAGACAGAGGTTTCACGCCGTGGGAGTGAACGTCCTGTCGACCCAGAAGGATATCTGGACGTCTCTGGCGTATCACAAGGAGATAGTGGACGCACTGAAACAGGGGGATGTGGAGAGGGCGGTACAGGTAACCCACGACCACCTGAAGTTCGGCAAAACCAACCTTATACGTTGACCCGTATCGAAGACTGCAGCTTCGTTGGGAATAGATAGCCAAAAACGCGAGTGCGAGGGTGAAAGGTACAACACAAAGAGGAGGGTGCGGCATATGTGTGCGAAAGCGATCCTAAAAGAGCCGACGATCCCGGTCAAGAACTACGATCGAGATCTGCTGATAGAGCTCTACCGCAAGATGGTCTCGATCCGTCTCTTCGAGCAGAAGGTGGAACACCATTTCCTGGCCGGGGATATTCCCGGTTTCGTCCATCTATACATCGGAGAGGAAGGCATCGGCACCGGGGTGATGGCCAACCTTACCAAGGAAGACTATATCGAGAGTACCCACAGAGGACACGGTCACACCATAGCCAAGGGTGCCGATCTGAATCGAATGATGGCGGAGATTTTCGGCAAAAAGACCGGCTATTGCAAGGGCAAGGGCGGTTCGATGCATATAGCGGATTTCAGCGTAGGCATGCTTGGCGCCAACGGCATCGTCGGCGGAGGATATACCCTGGCCGTCGGAGCGGCTCTGGCATCCAAGCTTCGTGAGGACGGCAGAATTTCCGTGGTGTTCTTCGGAGACGGAGCTTCCAACAGAGGCACGTTCCACGAGGCTCTCAATATGGCGGCGGCCTGGAAGCTACCGGTTCTTTTCGTGTGCGAGAACAACGAGTGGGCCTCCACCACTCCATATTTGACCACGACCTCGGTGGCGGACATAGCCGACCGGGCTCAGGGCTACGGTATTCCCGGCTATATGGTGGACGGCAACGACGTCCTTTCCGTCTACGAGACTTCCAAGGAAGTGGTGGATTACATCCGTTCCGGCAACGGACCGGTTCTTCTCGAGTGCAAGACATACAGGATAAAGGGACACTTCGTCGGCGACCCCGAAAAGTACCGCACCAAGGAAGAGGTCCAGGAGGTCTTCGACAACAATAACCCGATAAACCGGTTCGAGGAGAAGGTTCTCGAGGCGGGCGTTCTTTCCCGAGAGGATCTGGACGCCGTCTACGGCGAGGTGGAGGCGGCCATAGAAGAGGCCGTGCGCTATGCGTTGGAGAGCCCCGAGCCTGACCCCTCGGAGCTGTTCGACGATCTTTACGTGTAGAGGCTGGAGGGATCTATTATGGCTGAGACAAAGAAGATCACATTCTCCCAGGCCACCCTTGAGGCCATGCAGGAGGAGATGGAGAGAGACGATACCGTCTTCGTGATGGGCGAGGACATCGCCAGACAGGGCGGCATTTTCGGACAGTTCAAGGGACTTCCCGACTCTTTCGGTTCCGATAGGGTCCGAGACACCCCGATAACCGAGACCGCCATAGTCGGAGCTGCGGTGGGAGCCGCTCTAGCCGGGATGCGCCCCATAGCGGATATGCACTTCGCCGACTTCATGCTGGTCTGCGGAGACGAGATATACAACCAGATGGCCAAGGTCCACTATATGTTCGGCGGCCAGAAGACCGTTCCCATGGTGCTTCGCGCCCCGGACGGACTGATAAATCAGGCGGCGGCCCAGCACTCTCAGAGCCTTGAGGCCATATTCCAGCACATACCGGGACTCAAGGTAGTGGCTCCGTCCAACCCGGCGGACGCCAAGGGACTCCTCAAGTCGGCCATAAGGGACGACAACCCGGTCATCTATTTCGAACACAAGGCCCTGTTCAACACCAAGGGAGATGTTCCCGTAGAGGAGTATTTCACCCCCATCGGCAAGGCCGACATAGTGACGGAGGGGTCGGATCTGACCATAGTCTCCTACTCGAACTGTCTTCAGACGGTGGCCAAGCCGGTGGCGGCGATGGCAGAAAAAGAGGGGATCTCGGTTGAGCTGATAGACCTTCGTACCATCTCCCCCATAGACAAGGACGCCATTCTGGAGTCGGTGGCCAAGACCAGCCGTCTCGCGATAATACACGAAGCTGTGAAGCAGGGCGGAGTCGGCGGAGAGATCGCCGCAATAGTGGCGGAGGAAGGCCTGGACTACCTGGACGCCCCGATAATGCGTTTCGGATCTCCCTTCACGCCGGTTCCCTTCGCCAGACCTCTGGAGCAGGCCTACCGTCTCAAACCGGAGGCCATCCTAGAGGGCATCAAGAGGATGTTCTAGCCTATGGGGACCTTCGAGGCGGCAACGCCAAGAGGAGCCAGACGGATAGCGGTCCGGATAACCCCGGGCAGCGATCTGTTCCAGGGGATAAGGGATGTCTGCCGCCATTTCGGCATAACCTGCGCCTCCGTCGAGAGCGCTCTGGGAAGCCTGGCATCCGCCACGGTGGTGTGTATATCCGACGACTCCGAATCCCCCTCGGGGGCCTCCTACAAAGATCCAACCCATATCGAGGCTCCTATGGAACTGGTGGCCCTCTGTGGAACGGTAGGAGCCATGGATGGCGAGACCTCCATACATCTTCACGGAACGGTGGCGCTGGACGAGAAAACGCCCTACTGCGGACACCTGGTAGACGACGGAAAGAACACCGTTCTGGCTACAGTGGAGATGCAGATAGTGGAGCTTATAGGGATGAACTGGGTCCGTCGTCACGACCCGGAGACAGGTTTCACTCTTTTCAAACCGGAAGACAGCCGTTATCCGGATATCGGAGAGCCCGGGAGGTGATCGTTCAGGAATAAAACGCGGTCGATATGTTTCGATAGGCTTCGTTTATATCAAGGAGGGAAAGACATGAGGAAAGTGGTTTCTGCGGTTCTGCTGGCAACTCTGGTCCTTTGTTTCGCAGCTCCCGGTTTCGCGGCGTACAAGAACGAGTACAAGATGAGCGTCGTTCCCGGCGCCATAACCCCCTGGGGGATGGGCGCGGGGTACTTCGCCGATCTGGTCAAGGAACGCACCGACGGACGGGTGAACATAAAGGTCTACTACTCGGGACAGCTTTTCGCCGGTAAGCAGACTTCCGAGTTCCTGCTTCTTCGCAACGGCGCCATAGACTTCTCCCTGGCATCGACCATCAACTGGTCTCCCCAGGTCAACGAGCTTAACCTTCCGGCTCTGCCCTTCTTCATCTCCGCCAACGGAGATGATCGTTACGCCGCCATGGACGCCATCGAAAACGGCAAATCGGGAAAGATGATGGTCGACGCGGTGGAGAAGAAAGGCGTCAAGTTCCTCGCCTGGGGTGAGAACGGATTCCGCGAGATGACCAACAGCGTCAGAGAAGTAGCCTCCCCCGAAGACATGAAGGACCTCAAGCTTCGAGTCGTCGGCAGCCCCATATACATCGACACCTTCAAGGCCTTGGGAGCCAACCCGATCAACATGAACTGGTCCGAGGCGACCACCGCCTTCCAGCAGGGAGTCGTGGACGGTCAGGAGAACCCTCTTACCGGAATCTGCATTCCCGTCAAGATCTGGAACTACCATAAGTTCCTCACCAACTGGCACTATGTCATCGATCCCCTTCTTCTGGCAGCCAACCCCAAGACCTGGAAGAAGTTCTCCGAGGAGGACCAGAAGATCATAGCCCAGGCCGCGGTTGACGCCATGAAGTACCAGAAGGCCATAGCCAGAGCCGGTCTCGACGACGGCGAATCCATCGCGTATCTCGAGAGCATCGATATCACTCCCGAATATCCCAATCCATACGCCACCTGCGAGGAAGAGGGCATGACCGTCACCAATCTGACCCCGGAAAACCTCAAGGCCTTCCGGGACGCCACCGCCCAGGTACGTGCCGACTGGACGAAGAAGATCGGTGCCGAGCTTGTCGCGGCAGCCGAGGAGGACATGGCATCCATCAATAAGTAAAGAACCACGCAACTAAAGAAACCGGAGGGGGAGGACGGCTCTCCCCTTCCCCTCCTTCACAGACCGAAAGGGGTGGCGGCTAGTGATAGCTAAATTTTTCGATCACTTCGAGGAGATACTTGGATCGATTCTGGTCGCCGTAATGGTGACCATCTCCTTCGTAAACGTGATAACCAGATATTTCATAAGGATGTCTCTTTCCTGGTCCGAGGAGATAACGGTAAACCTTTTCGTATGGGTGGTCATGCTCGGAACGGCCATAGCCTTCAAGAAAGGCTCCCATCTGGGAATGGAGTTCATATACGAGAGGTTTCCCGACCGTATCAAGAAGGTTTTGTTCCTTCTCTCGGCAATTTTATCGATAGCTTTCTTCGTCGTTCTCGGATGGCTCGGAGCCATAGAGGTCAAAGACGAGATAGATCTCTGCGTAATAACCGAGTCCCTGGCGATACCGGTTTGGTACTACACCATAGCTATACCGGTCTTCTCCGTTCTGGTGATCTTCAGGATACTACAGAACGTGGTTACGTCCCTCAGGGACCACTCTTACTAAGGGGGCAAGACAATGGATTTTTCCGATCCCGCAATATGGACTCTCATTCTATTCGTCGTCCCCCTGCTGGTAAAGGTTCCCATAGCCATGGCCTTGGGAGGAGCGGCGGTGGCGGTGGTCCACTTCTGGGACATGGGGCTTCCCATGATCTCATACAACTTTTTCGCCGGAATAGCCAAGTTTCCCTTGCTTGCCATACCTTTCTTCATCATGGCGGGGGTAATAATGGAAAAGGCCGGCATAGCCGAACGGATCATCGACCTCATGAAGAAAATGGTCGGCAACATGACCGGCGGCCTTGCCATAGCGACGGTGGCGGTGGCCACATTCTGGGGTGCGGTCAGCGGTTCCGGCCCGGCGACGGTCGCGGCACTGGGCCTGATACTGATCCCGGGAATGGCTGTAGCCGGATACGATAAGCCTTTCGCCGCTGCCACGGTTTCGGTAGCATCGGGACTAGCCATAGTGATACCTCCGAGCATCGCCTTCATAGTCTACGGCGGGGTGGCAAACGTCTCCATACCAGCCCTCTTTGCCGCCGGATTCATACCGGGAGCCATAGTTGCTCTCTTCATGATGGGAGCGGTTTACCTGGTCTCCAAAAAGAAAGGCTACGGCGGTGGGGAACCGGCCAAACCCGGGGAAACCTTCACGGCCTTCAAGAGATCCTTCTGGGGCATACTGGCCCCTGTGATAATCCTCGGAGGAATCTACGGGGGGATATTCACCCCCACAGAGGCGGCGGCGGTAGCCGTGTTCTACGGTCTTTTCGTCGGGGTGTTCGTCTACAGAAAGATAAACTCCCTCAAGGTGCTCTATGAGATACTGTCCTCCACCGTCGTGGCCACATCGGTCGTCATGATAGTGGTTACCTGCGCCGGACTGTTTTCCTGGGTCGGAGCGACGGTGGGCCTGATCGAGAAGGCCGCAGGAGTTCTCCTCGGCATATCCCAGTCTCAGTGGGTAATACTGTTCATGATCAACATAATCCTTCTGTTCGCCGGGATGGTGCTGGACGCGATATCCATATACTACGTGTTTCTGCCCATACTTCTGCCTATCATGGCCCACTTCGGCTGGGATCCCATCTGGTTCGGAGTCATGATGACCATCAACCTGGCGGTAGGACAGGTGACCCCTCCCGTAGCGGTAAACCTCTACGTGGGGGCCAACATAAGCGGACTGACCATAGAGGACATAAGCCGTCCGGCCATTCCTCTCATACTGGCCGCCCTGCTCGCACTTATCGTCGTTATCCTCTTCCCCCAGCTTTCGACCTGGATGCCGAACATGCTGGGACTTAACTAGGAGGTGTCTCGTTTGTCGACCACTCTTACGATGCCGAAACTCGGCCTTACCATGACCGAGGGAACCGTATCCAAATGGATGAAGAAAGAGGGCGATCCCGTAAAGTCAGGGGAAGTCCTGTACGTAGTTTCCACCGATAAGATAACCTACGAGGTCCAAGCCGAAAGGGACGGAGTTTTGCTAAAGGTCTACGTGGACGAAGACGGCTCCGTACCGGTAGGAGCGGATGTAGCCGTGATAGGAGACGAGGGCGAGTCCGTATCCGACGCAACCCCCGCCTCGAGCGAACCGGTAGCCTCGAAAACCGAGACGGAAACGGTCGCTGCCGTGCCGTCGCAGATCGCAAAGCCCCTGGCGAAGGGGAAGTTAAGGGCGACCCCGAAAGCCAGAAAGACCGCAGAGGAAAAGGGAATAGACCTTTCCACGGTGGTCGGAACCGGCCCGGACGGAAGGATAAAGAACAAAGACGTACTGGAAGCCGTCAAGAAAGGCCCCAAGGCTTCGCCGGTGGCTGCCAGGATGGCCGCCGATATGGGGATGGATCTCTCCACGATAAACGCCGATGGCCGGATAATGAAGGCCGACGTGATGGCCGCCACAGGAGCGGTCGTTCGCCAGGAGGCTGCGGACTCGGTCGTTCCCATGTCCACCATGAGAAAGATCATAGCCCAGAGGATGCTGGAGAGCACCCTTACGGTACCCACAGTCACCTACGACATGGAGATAGACTGCTCCGCCATGATGGAGCTGAGAGGCAAGGTAAAGGCAGCGGCTGCCGAATCGGGAGCCAAGGTCTCCTACAACGACATCATCATGATGGCCTGCTCCAGGGTCCTTCAGGAACAGCCCATGTGCAACTGCTCCACCGACATGGAGGACATGACCTACATAATGCACTCGTCGGTCAACATCGGTCTGGCGGTGGCGGTAGATGGAGGTCTTCTCGTACCCAACGTCAAGGACGTCCAGGACAAGGGGCTTCTGGATATAGCCAAGGGCACCGACGACCTGGTGGCGAGGGCCAGAGACAACAGGCTCATGCCTGCGGATATGGAGGGTGGAACCTTCACCGTGACCAACCTGGGGATGTTCGGTGTGGACAGCTTCACCCCTATCGTCAATCCGCCCGAGTCCTGCATACTGGCGGTCAACTCCATGAAGGAGAAGCCCGTCGTGGTGGACGGAAAGATAGAGATTCGGACGATGACCACCCTCTGTCTGACCGCCGATCATCGCTCGGTGGACGGAGCCGACGCGGCCAAATTCCTGGCCCGACTGAAGGAACTTCTGGAGTCTCCGTGGCTCCTGTTGCTCTAGAGGGAGAGATTTTATGGCAGTTACCATAACCATGCCCAAATTGGGGCTGACCATGACGGAGGGAACCGTCTCAAGCTGGTCTAAAAAGGCCGGTGATCCCGTATCCGAGGGGGACGTGCTCTTCGTGGTCTCCACCGATAAACTCACCTACGAGGTGAAAGCCGAATGCGACGGGATCCTGGCCTCGGTGCTAGTAGCCGAGGGAGACGACGCTCCAGTGGCAGCTACCGTGGCGATAATAGCAGAGCCCGGGGAGGACCCTGCGTCCTTGGCCGAGAGCGCGCCCGCCCCTGCCCCATCGAAAACGGCCGATAAGGACGAACCTATCGAGACGACCTCTCCTGCGGCATCCTCGATCCAAGAGAGCGATAGAGGCGGCAAAAAGGTCGTGGTAATAGGAGGAGGCCCGGGAGGTTACGTCTGCGCGATAAAGCTGGCTCAGCTGGGCGCTTCCGTAACGGTGGTGGAGAAAGAACGGATGGGGGGAACCTGTCTCAACTGGGGCTGCATCCCCACCAAGGTCCTGGTGCACACGGCCGAGCTGTATCACGAGACGATAAACGGCTCCGACCTCGGTCTGATCGTCAAGGACGCTTCTGTGGACTGGGCGGCCCTCATGACCAGAAAGACCGGCGTGGTGGACCAGCTGGTCGGCGGAGTGGAAGGTCTGATGGTCGCCAACGGAATAGACGTGGTCTACGGCGAGGCATCCTTCGTCTCCTCCAGATCCCTCAAGATAGGAAACGACACTCTGGAGTTCGACGCCGCAGTTGTCGCCACCGGATCGGAAACGGTCATACCTCCCATTCCGGGGGTGGATCTGCCAGGCATAGTCACCAGCAAGGAGGCCCTCTCCTTCGATTCCGTGCCGAAGTCAATGACGGTGGTCGGAGGAGGAGTTATAGGGATGGAATTCGCCTGCGTCTACGCCACACTGGGGACGAAGGTGACGGTGGTCGAGATGCTCGACACTGTTCTTCCTCCTATAGACAGGGAGATCTCCGCCATAGCCAGAGCCAGCATGGAGGCCCTCGGGGTGAAGTTTTACACGTCCTCGAAGGTAACAGGATTCACCGACAAGGGCGGCAAGATCGCCACCTCGGTTGAGACGCCGGATGTCCCCATCTCGGTGGAGTCGGAGAAAGTACTGATGTCGGTGGGCAGAAAGGCAAGCACCGCATCTCTCAATCTCGAAAACGCAGGGATCCGCCACGACAGGGGCAAAATAACGGTGGACCGTTTCATGGCGACCTCCGTTCCGGGAATCTACGCCATAGGGGACTGCTGCAGCCCCATACAGCTGGCCCACGTGGCCTCCGCCGAGGGAGAGATCGCGGCGGAGAACGTCATGGGAGAAAGCAAGGCCATGGACTACAAGACCGTTCCCAGCTGCGTCTATACCATGCCGGAACTGGCCTCGGTCGGACTGACCGAGGCGGAGGCGGTAAAGAGAGGCCATTCGATAAAAATCGGCCGATTCCCCCTGTCCGCAAACGGAAAGAGCCTGATAATGAAGGGCTACGACGGACTGATAAAGTTCGTCGTAGACGACAGATACGACGAGATCCTGGGAGTACACATCGTAGGTCCCAGGGCGACGGACCTCATCGTCGAAGGAGCCTTGGCACTTCGACTGGAGGCGACGGTGGACGAAGTGGTGACCACAATCCATGCTCACCCGACCGTTGGAGAGGCTTTGGCCGAGGCGGCTCTGGCCGTGAACGGCAAAGCCATCCATATGCCGCCAAGCTAATAGAGGCAGAACCGGGAACCCCGTTCCCGTCTTCCCCGAACGAAGAGGAGGGAGCCAGTGCTGGCTCCCTCCTCTCTTTGCTCATATCGCCTTGGTGACGTGGGACTGGAAGACCCTGAAGGAATCGTACCCCTTGCCGTCCTTGGTGAAAAGGTAGACCGTGGCGGTCCTGTCCGAACCGGTGTCGTTCTCCTCCACCGTCACGATTAGGTCCTTAACGTCGTCCTTGGTTCCGGAGACCATGTTCAGCCTGCACCAACCGCTGTCGCTGTAGGCACCCCAGTCCCGGCATGTCCCCATATCCACCGGGGTAAACTGGGCCTCCCTGCCCAGCTTCACGTCGTTGGCGGCTATCAGGGGCGGATAGCTGGGAAAGGTCACGGTTATCTCAGGAGACCCGCCGAGATGGTCGTAGTGGCTCACGTCGTATATCCTTATACCCCAGGCGTAAGCCGCTCCGGAGCTGGACCCCGATTGCCAGTCGAAACGGCACTTGAAACCCTTGACCTCGTCCCTGGCCTCTTTGGGGATCTTCCATATCCATTGATTTACCGGCTGGAAGTTGCTCCTGGAAGAAAGAGGCGCGTCGTTCAGATCGGGAAAATCCCATATGGAGAAAGAGGCAGCCTTCGAGGTCGGTCTGGAGAAGGTGTAGGTCCAGGAGGTCCTCTGCTTGGCCTCCACCGCCTCGGAGTCGTTCTTTATCTGGCACTCGGAGATGGAGAAACTCTCCGAGGAGGAATAACTGACCCCGAAACCGATGCTTCCGGAAGGGCCTGCTCCATCGAAACCGACGTTGCCGCTGAAGCTCCTGGAGACGCTGCTCTCCACCGTCTTGGAGCCTATCGTGCTCTCCGGAGAGCTCTTGCCCTCAACGACGGGACGGACGTCCTCGGAGCCATTCTCCTTAACAGGCCAGTTGGTGAAGCCGTACTTCGTGATGTAGAAATAGCAGCTGGAGAAGTCGTTCCCCTTTCCCGATTCGTTGTGATATTCCTTCGACGGATTGAGCTTGGCGCTCTGCTTTATGAAGAACCAGTCCGAGTCCTCCCCGTCCGCGGCGTTGTAGCTGTGGCAGGCGTAGATGTCGTGGATTATCCTGTAGGAAAATCCCCAGGTGGTGAGGTCGTTCTGGACCGAATAGACTTGGGAAACCTTCGTCAGATCCGTTCCGGAACCGGATCGGTCGAGCGATGACTGTAACTCGCCCCGGGACCTCTCGGCCTCCCGTGCCTGTTCCGACGAGCCCTCAATCCAATCCCTAACCCTTTTGGCGGCAGCGAGCTCCATCTCACGCTCCGTTTCCTCCGTCGTGCCGGTAAAGGAGAACTCGGTTCCCATAAGGACAGGAAGATCGAGCTCGTCCTCCGAGGCCTTGGATAATCCATCGACCGAGACGAGATAATAGGCCTTTTCGTCGAAATCGAAACGGACGGAGAAGGTCACGTCGCCTCTGACCACGGCGAAGGACCTGTCTCCGTCGTTAAGGGTAACGTCCTGGCTCATAAAAAGATAGGAGTCTCCGCTGGAGACCATGAACTCGGCCGAAAGATCGTTCGACACAGTCGGGGCCATCTCGTCGTCGTTAAGGACGACGTAGGCGAAGACGTCGTCGCTCAATATCTTCAGCCCGTAGAACTCCACGTAGGTCATGCCGACCGGCATCTCGTAACCCAGCTCGAGTCTGGCGTCCTCTCCGTCCTCCGGGGAGAGAAGCCTGTCTATGAAGAAGTCCACCTCGTCCTGGGTCCCGTGTTCTATTGCTACGACTCGCCCGTTAGAGAGGGCCTCCCTCATGGCGGAGATGCTATCCTCGTCGTACCAGGAGTGGAGCCCCTCGGGATCGGAGACTATTATGGCTCCGTTCACCGGGCCTCCGACATAGGGGATCGTCTCGCAGACCGAGGCGAGCTCCTCCGCCATGTCGCCGTGAAGCTGACCTATGACGTATACCCCGTCTGAGACGCCCCCGGAGCCTCCTCCGGAACCGCACCCGCCCAGGAAAAGAGCCGATACCGACAACAGGAGCCACAACCCGAAAGTCCTCGCCGATCCTCTCATAGCCACACACCTCTATTCTATTTTCTGTTTTTATCCCTGATAGTGAATCAATCTCCCGAAGCGGACATGACCTGGGACAACGTTCATAATCTAACCATCCTCTCTAGTCGGAGTCGCAATCCGACCTGGTAATCTCCATGTAGACCTTATCGTGTCTCTTGCCTTCCCGGAGGACCGCTTCCCTTCTGACGCCGAAGGTCCTGAAGCCGATCCTCTCGTAGCACCTGATGGCCCTGTCGTTGTAAGCCACCACCTGGAGCATCACGTTGTGAAGGTTCAGGACGTCGAAGCCGTATCTCACAAGCAGAGAGAGGGCCTCCCCTCCGTATCCCTTGCCCCAGTAGTCCTTATCGCCTATGAATATGCCGACCTCGGCTGTCTGGTTCAGATGGTTCAGGTTCATGAAGCCGCAGATTCCCAGAAGGGCGTCTGTCTCCAGATCGACGATACAGTAGTTGTGCTCCCGAGAGAGCTTATCCAAAGCCTCCCTCTCGGCCTGAAGGGGATAGCACGACGGCGCCTCCGTCAGGTATCTGGTAACGTCGTAGTCGTTGATCCATCGGGTGAACACCGGAGCGTCGTCCGGGTCCACCGGCGAAAGGTAGCATATCTCCCCAATCATCTTCTTGAAATACAAGAGATATCACTCCACTCTTATCTTACGTCTTTCATAGTCCCCAGTTTTAACGACATCGCTTCAGAGCCTCCACCGATGGAGAAGCCAGAACAGTCACGTTACTGGTGATCTTCTCCGGCGGCCAGTCCCACCACTTCAGCTTCAGCAGCATCTCCACGGTCGAGTCGTCGAAGCGCTTCTTTATCTCCGACGCCGGGTTTCCACCCACCACCGTGTAGGGAGGGACGTCTTTTGTGACCACCGCCCCCGCCCCTATAACCGCTCCGTCTCCTATGGTCACGCCACCCAGTATCGTGGCCCTGAAGCCTATCCAGACGTCGTTTCCTATTGTTATGTCTCCCTTTAGAACCGGTCTGAATGGCGCTGGCTCCCAGCCGCTGCCCATGAGACCGAAGGGGTAGGTGCTTACGTTGTCTATGGGATGGTTTCCACCGCTCATGACGAACACCGTCTCGGCCCCGAGGGAGCAGAATTTGCCGATGATCAGTTTTTCCTGCATGGAGTGGATTACGTTTTTCTCGAACTCCAGCGGCCTGTCCCCTCGGATGTCGTCGTAGTAGGTGTAGTCTCCCACTATTATGTTGGGGCTTTTGACAACGTTTTTGAGAAACACCAACTGGGAATACCTCTTTCTGGGGTGGACTTTATCGGGATCGGGCCCCTTCATCACAGGGACGTGAGTCCGATGGACCTTTCTGTTCCTGTGCTTCCGGGCCTTCTCGATCATAGCCTCTCGCTCGTCCGTCATGCCAGATCCACACCGTCAATTCGACATCTATTCAGGCAGTTCCACTATCTCATTCAGCTCGAGAAACTGAGTAACGACGCTGGCGAAATCCTTTGGAGCCTCGTACATAAGTCTGTGAGTTCCTCCTTTGAACCTTATGAGCCACGATCCCGGCACCACCGACACCAGTTTAAGCGAGCTATCGGCTCCCACCACCGTATCGTCGGTTCCCACCAGAAACATCACGGGCATGGAGAGATTCGACAACCTATCCAAAGGACTCTTCCACGTCTTGGCAGCCTCCAGCTGCCTCTTCACCACCGGAGACAGGCTTTCCGACATCTTCTCGGATTTTTTCGAGAGAGAATCGGCCACGGAGGAGCCGTCCACCGAGGTGGCGTGTATTATGGCCTTCTCGAATCGTTCCGGAGCGCTCAGGAGAAGCTGCTGAGTAGTGACGCTGGACTGGGAGTATCCCAGAACGTAGGTCTTGGACAGCCCCAGCTCGTCCATAAGGGCCAGGACATCGCGAGCGAACAAAGGATAGGAGAAATCCGTACCGTCCTCGGAGGAAAAACCCATGCCCCTGTTGTCCATAAGCACCAACTGATATCTGGCGGAGAGTTTTTCGACGATTTCTTCAGGCCAATCGTCCATGGTGCATCCCAAACCGGTCAACATCAAAAGCGGCTTTCCCGAACCGATCAGACAGTAACCTATGTCGATTCCGTCGGCATGGACTTTATAGACGTCGTTGTCTCCGAGACAGGTGCCGACCCTCTCTCCCACAGGGGAAATATCCGCCCACAGAGGGGTAGCCGCAAGCACGAAAAGGGCCAGAATAGGCAAGACAATAAAACGATACTTTTTCATGATCGTCCTCACTCCCTTCTTGAAGTCAGTGAATCGAGTCAAATAAATATTACACCGAAACCCATCAAGGCAGAAACTCCGTCACCATCTCGGCCAGTTCTTTCGGGTACTGGTAGACCAGACCGTGGCCTCCATCGGAGAAGGAGCGGAAGGAACCGTCGGGCAGGGCTTTCGCCAGCTCTCTGGACAGAGACGCCGGGATGACTCCGTCCATCTCTCCGGCCACCACCATGGTTGAGACGGATATTGACGGTACTCTGTCACAGCATCCCTTCCAGGACGCTATGGCCTTGACCTGTCCCGCTATGCCCTCGGCGCAACGAGAGTAGACGGTCATAGGTCGGGATAGAAAGGCTTTCTCGAAACCGGGATGGGAGTCCAGCCATGGACGAGGGAAAAGCATGTTCAAGGCGATCTCGGTCCTCTCAACGTCGGATACCGAGGTGTTCATGAGGTTGCCGGAAGCTCCGGGACGGAGCTCCATAACATTGCGATGATCGCAGCAGGTACCGTAGAGTACCAAGTCCCTGACAAGCTCCGGCCGAGCCAGTGTCAACTCCTGGGCAACGTAACCTCCCATGGACCAGCCGAGAACGTGGGCCGATTCGATCCCGAGATGGTCCAAAAGTCCCGCTGCGTCGGATGCGAACCTATCGATGCTAGGGGGCTCTGTGCCTATGGAGCTTTCTCCCACTCCCCTATTGTCGAAGGCTATCACCTTGAATTTTTTCATCAAGGTCGAGACGAAGGGGAATCCCCAAAAGTCCATGGTACCGCCGAAGCCCATGATCAAAAGGAGAGGCTCTCCCTGTCCCGCAACGGTATAGGCCAACGATACGTCGTCGATCCGGGCGGTTCGAAAGCTCTGAGACATCAGTCTACCACCAGATCCGTAAGTTCTTCCGCCGAGACTCCCAGGATGTATTTTTTCACAGGAAGTGACGACAAAACCTCCGAGACGGCCTTACGATCGAACCGGACGCCTCTGAGGGCGTTTTCCATATCGGAAGGATCGGCCACGCTGAAGAAGTCTCCCCTTATGGCGACATTCTCTATCGTACCTTCTTTTACGTCCAGATAGATCTGCACCTTCCCCTTTTCGAAGCGGCGCTCCGACGACAGGGAGAAGGGGGGCGAGCTGCCCCACACCCAGTCCCAGGTGGCGTACTTGGAGTCCCTCATCTCCGAGATCTCCCGTACCTCGTCGTCATCCAGGGAACGGGCGGTCTCTCCGAAGGGGGCGGCGAAGTGGGACATCAGGCCCTCTATGAAATCCTCCATCGGCATGGGGTTCGGCATATGAGGGGCTACGTTGGTCACCCTGCTTCTGACCGAGGCGACTCCTTTGGATTTGAACTTTTCCGGATCGACCGAAAGGGAGGCGGCCACGTCCTCCAGACAGGAGTCGAACATTATGGTACCGTGATGGAGCATGGTGTTTTTGCTCACGTGCTGGGCGTTACCGGAGAATTTCTTGCCCTCTATGGTGAGGTCGTTTCTCCCGGTAAGCTCCGCCTTCACCCCTATGCTGTCCAGATATTCCAGAAGGGGATTGGTGTAAAGGGCGAAGTCCAATCCCCGAGAATCCCTGTCTCCGACCGGCAGGATGAAGGTGTAATTCAGATTGCCCAGGTCGTGATACACCGCTCCTCCGCCGGTGGTGCGACGGACGACCGCCACTCCTTTCTCTCGGAGAAAGGGCGAGTTGACCTCCCCTGCGGCGTTTTGGAAACGTCCCACCACAACGGTCGGCCTGTTCCTCCAGAGGATTATGTAGCCGTCCCCCGTCTCGGAGGATCGACCGAACAGAACCTCTTCCATGGCGAGATTGAAGAAAGGATCGTCGTCTCTATGTATTATGCAGTGCATCGTCATCGTTATTCCTCCCCGTATCGATAGGATATCGATGACATGGTACCACGGCTTTTAACGCCGGGACAGCCGTCAGGGCCTATCTTTTCGGAGGTATCTCTCAGTCCAGGGACAGCACCTTATGCATATTCCGCAGATGGCGTGTTTCAGGCCCCTCTCGTCCATGAAGGAGCTCAGCTGCCCCATACAGGCCTCTATCTCCACCAGCGAACCTCGGTCCATTCCGGGACGCCAGATTCTATCTCCAGGAGCGTTGACGGGACATTCCTGTAGACAGGCGCTGCACGTTCCGCAGCGGGATTCTAAGACCGGGACGTCGGCATCGATAGGGGCATCGGTGAATATAGTGCCGAGCCGAACGGCCGAGCCGTAGTCCTCCGTGATCAAAAGGGCGTTCTTTCCTATCCAGCCCAGTCCGGCCAGGGTCGCGGCGGTTTTGTGGGGGAAGGAGGCGCTCAAGGTCCGGCGGTCGAAGTCGGGAGAGGACGCGGTCTCCATCTCCGCTCTGTGTCCTCGGTCGGAGAAAAAACGGAGTATTCGATTCAGTATGTCGTCTATTCTGCTGTTCACCGACGTATATTCATCCTGGTATCTCAGGCTCGGACCGTCGGATAGGGACTCGACTATCTCGGGATCCAGAGCAACAGCCACCGATATGGCCCGCGGAAACGGCATTTTCAGCCCGGAGATATCTGCCACGCCGATCAGATCGGCACCCCAGCCAAGGGTGTTTTCCTTCAGTTCAGCGGTAAGATCGTTCATCTAACTAGCCTCCTCGCCGATATCGTCTAAAGGCATTGTATCCTCTAAAGAGGGGGGGATCATCTAGGTATATTCGATTATGCAACATACACCTGATATAGGTATTTTTACCTATCGTCCATGAGGTTTTTCTCCCGATGCGGCTGAGAAAAGAAAGACATATACTTTGTTCACAGAGCGAGATACTGAGTACCTCCAAGCAAGACGACGCCACACACACTTCTTCAAGTAACTCACACACTTCTATAACTCCTTGACGAAAGCCCGGGGCATATGCCCCGGGCTTTCGTCTTTTCACCGTATAGACCTAATCGACCAGCCCTCGAAAATAAAGGTCCAGCATCGGGCCGACCATAGACGATGGAGAGAAGGGGTTGGAGGAATAGAGACTTCGCTCCATGAGACCGAAGATCAGGAATCGGAGGGATTCCGCCGCCGCCCGAAGGTTTACCGATCTAGAGATGTCCCCGCCCCCTCGAGCCTCCGTCAAAGCCTTCTCCATTCTGCCCAAGGTCCTCTCCCTCATTCCCTCTATCGCCAGCAATACCCGTTCGTCCTCGACCAGGCTTCGACGATCCAGGAAGATGGATAGAAGCCTTCGGGCGTTCTCGCTCTCCTCGAATATGGAGATTTCCTCTCTCGCCATGGTGGAAAGCCTCTCCAGAGGGGGGCCCTCTCCACTCAGTGTGGACTCCTCTATACGGTCGACTATGTCGACGGCGTAGTCCATCAGCTCCAAAAGCAACCCCGCCTTGCCTCCGAAATGGCGGTAGAGGGCTCCCTTGGTAAAGCCGGCCTCCCGACCTATCTCAACCAAGGTAACCCCGTCCACTCCTCTGACGGAAAAGAGTTCGGCGGAGACGTCCAGAAGTCTCTTTCTGGTCTTGGCAGCCTCCTCCCTGGTCCTACGACCCATAGGAGGTCTCCTCGGAGGAAATGCCGTACATGGCGCAATACATCACCGGCACGACCACCAGGGTCAGGACGGTGGCGAAGGAAAGTCCGAACATTATAGTTACGGCCATGGAGGCGAAGAAATCGTCCAGTGCCAGAGGGACCATACCGAGGACTGTGGTCATAGCCGCCATCATGACCGGCCGAACCCTGCCTGTGGAGGCGTCAAGCACGGCGGAGAAACGAGGCTTTCCAGCAGCCATATCAAGCTCTATCTGATCCAGAAGCACTATGGCGTTCTTTATGAGCATGCCTATCAGGCTTAGGTAGCCCAGCAGAGCCATAAAGCCGAAGCTCCGTCCCGTTATCAGAAGCCCGGAGGTAACGCCTATGGCGGCCAGAGGCAGACACAGAAAGACCGCTACAGGCTGGCGAAAGCCGTTGAATAGCCCCATGACCACGATAACCATAAATACCAGGCTCAACAGGAAGGGCCCTACTAGGGCTTCTTGAGATGTTCTGGAATCCTCGTATTCCCCTCCCCATTCGACATCGTAGCCGTCCGGAAGCTTCAAGGCATCCACCATGGGTATCAGTCTGCGTCTGAGATCCTCCGCCGATCCCTTCAGCGAATCACACTGAGGGGTTATAACCCTTGAACGGTTCCTCCGCCATATCAGAGGGTCCTCCCAGAGCAGCCCCATATTGGAAACCACCTGTCCGATAGGCACGAACCGCCTCAGACCCCGACTCCAGACCTGGACATCCGCCACAGAATCCAGGTCGGTTCTCTCCGCCTCGGGAACCCTGAGCTTTATGGGCAGTAGCTCGTCGCCCTCTCTGTAGACCCCTACTGTGCGACCGTCGAAGGTTCCCTTCAAGGACGACGCTATGTCCCCCCTGGTCAGTCCGGCCCGCCGGGCCCTGGCCTCGTCCACCTCTGGCACCAAAACCTTCACCCTCTGGCGCCAGTCGTCCCTGACGTCTATGCCGTCGGGATCGGCTGCCATGGCGGCCTTGATCCTTTCAGAGAGGGCCCGAAGGACAGAGGGATCGTCGCCGGTTATCCGCAGTTTTACCTCCGCTCCGGTGCTGGGCCCCTTCTTGAATCTCTCGAAACGGGGCTCCGAGTCGGGAAAACGCTCGGCTATCCATCGAGACTGCCTGGCGATTATCCCTCCTATTTCGTCGTAATCGTCTACGGTCACGAGGATAAATCCGTAGGAACTATCCGGCAGCTCCGGCTCGAAGGCCAGATAAAATCGAAGGGGCCCCTCCCCTGAGAAGGACGCCACCGACTCGACGGAGGACTCGCTTTCCAGTAGATGTCGGGAGATCTCCCTCAGGTCGCCGTCGGTTTCGGTGACGTCGGTGCCCTCCGGCAGCCTGTAATGGATCATGAACTGATCTCGAACCATGTCGGGGAAAAAACTCTGCCCAACGAAACGGAATCCCCACAGAGCCAACAGAAGCATGGCCGCCATAATCCCCAGAGTGATCCACCGTCTTTCGACGCAGTCGATGAGAAAGCCCCTGTAGAACCTACGAAAACGGGATCGTCCTCCGTTTTCGTCGTCTATCTCGGGGGTCAGAAACATCACCGCCAAGACGGGGGTCACCGTTATGGCCAGAAGCCAGGACAGTAGAAGCGACGCAGCCACGACCTGAAAGAGGCTGCGGCAGAATTCGCCTGTGACGTCTTTGGAGAGACCTATGGCGGAGAAGGCCAGTATGGCAACGACGGTAGCTCCCAGAAGGGGCCATTTGGTCTCGTCTACGACCCGGTCCGCCGCGGTCTCTCCGTCCTCTCCGGAGGAGATTCCCACCAGGATACCCTCGGTGACGACTATGGCGTTGTCCACCAGCATACCGAGGCAGATTATGAGGGCTCCAAGAGAGACGCTGTGGAGCTCTATTCCCATTACCCTCATGGCTATGAAGGTTCCGGCTATGGTGAGAAGCAGTATAACTCCCATCAGAAGGCCGCTGGTGATTCCCATAAAGACCACCAGGAGCCCCACCACTATGGCCACAGCCTCGGCCAAGTTCAAAACGAATCCCCTGACCGCGTCCTTCACCAGATCGCTCTGGAAGGTTACAGTCTCCACCTCGACTCCCAGAGGAAGGTCTTCCCGTATCCTTTCGAGCTCTCTTCGGACCATCTCTCCCATTCGAACGACGTTGCCTCCCGGCACGGTGGAGACCCCTATGGCTATGGCCGGGGTTCCGTCGTAGGACATCATCCGGGAGGGAGGATCCAGGTAGCCCCGGGATACCTGGGCCACGTCTTTAAGGTAGACCAGTCTTCCTGCTGAAGCTCCTCTTATTAAGAGATCCCCTATGCTCTCCACCGAATCCACGTTGCCCGATGGATCTATGGGAACCCTGAGGGATCCGGCCATGACGGACCCCGAGTCCACCGCCAGATTCTGTCCCTGAAGGGTGGCGGATATCTGTTCCGGCGATATTCCCAGTTCGGCCATTCTAGCCCGGGAGATCTCGACGAATACCGCCTCGGTCCTGTCTCCCCATAGGGACACCTGTGCCACGTCCGGAACCAGGAGCAGGATTTTTTTTATATCTTCGGCGTGGCGCTTCAGCTCCGCCAGGGAGTAGCCATCGCCGGTAACCGCGAAGACCACTCCGAAAACGTCTCCAAAGTCGTCGTTCACCATGGAGGGCCCCGCTCCGGGGGGCAGATGTCTCTGGGCCTCCTTTACCTTTTGCCTGAGCTCGTCCCACACTTGGGGAAGTTCGTCGGAGTACTCGTCCTTTATATCCGCGTATACGACCGATAGCCCTCGCTCCGATCTGGAACGGACCCTCTTGAGCTGGGGCAGCCTCTGGAGCGCCTGTTCCACCTCGTCCGTAACCTCTTCTTCCACCTCCATTGGGGATGCTCCGGGATAGGTTGTCACGACTAGGGCGGTCTTGACGGTGAAGTCAGGGTCCTCCAGCCTTCCCAACCCCAGGTAGGCCCAAGCTCCTCCCAAGGCCAGAAGGACTGCCACGAAGAGGGTAAATGACCTTCTCTTCATGGCCCACCGGGCCACGCTCATCTCGCCGCCTCCGACAGCCTCACGACCTGCCCCTCCCGTATCGAGTGGACCCCGGCTGTCACGACCCTATCTCCCGAGGTCAGTTCTCCCGAGACGTCCACCTTGCCGTCACCCAAGCCTACCACCTCTACCGAGGTCCAGTGGGCCCTCATTTTCTCTCCTAGGATCCATACGCCTGGGCCTCGGTCGTCGGAGAGAAGAGCCTCTATCGGAATATGATAGACCGGCTCGGAACCGAGGCGATTTATCCTTGCCGATACCTGGACTGCCATTCCAGGAAGAAGCCTGACTCCTTCCGGTATATCCATGGAGAAGGTGGCCCTGTAGGTCTGGGTTTCCCTGTCGGGGGCGGAGGAGAACTCCACGAGCTTAAGGAGGAAATCCCTGCCGGGAAGAAAGTTGAACGACGCCCATACATCCAGATCCTCCGGATCGAGCCTGGCGGCGGACTCGGGAACGTCTGCCACTATCTCCACCGACGAGGTGCTCTGAAGGCCGATGACCGGCTGTCTGGCCGTCACGAACTGATAGTTTTCAACCATTCTACTGGACACGACTCCATCGAAGGGAGCCCTTAGCTCCGTGTCGGCCAGGGCGGCTGCGGCAGTTTTTTCCCTTGCCTCCAGCGATTTTATGCCCGACTCCATGGCCCTTATATCCTCGTCCCTGGCTCCTTTTCTGGCCTTCCTCAGCTCCTGTCTCGCCGCCGCCAAAGACGACTCGGCCACGTCTTTGGCGGTCCTGTAACGATCGTACTCGGACTGAGAGATAACCTTGGCCTGATAGAGCCTCTCGAAACGTCGAAACTGAGCCTCCGCCTCCTCTGCCCTGGCCTGAGCCGAAGCGACCTGGGCCTCCAGAGACCTGAGATCCTCGTTCCTGGCGCCCTTTTTCATGGCATCCAGATTGGCCCTGGCCTGAGACAGAGCACCCCGCGCCTGCTCCAACGCCAGACGGAAATCCCTGGGGTCTATCCTAGCCAGTAAGTCTCCTTTCGAGACTCGGTCCCCCTCCCGGGCGGGGAGTTCCACCAAGGGACCGGACACCCTAAAGGCCATGTCCACCCGTTTAGAGGCCCTGACCCTTCCCGGCACAGAGCGAACCGACTCGCCGTTTATGGGCCTTAGCACCTCCGACTTGACAGGACGAACCGCCATAGGCTTTCTGTCGGCTCCGTCTCGAGAGAAAAAGCGTGGGCCCAAAAGCACCGCCACAAGGGCAATGGCCAGAAAAAGCGGAAATATACGGCTCAACTTTTTATAGGATTTCACGGGATCACCCCTATCTTTAGATTCACAGAGTATCTATATCCCGAATTATAGAAACCCACCGAGGCATAGTCAACGGGAAGTGCTAAAATTTACGGACTCACTGTTAGGGGGAATAATTTTGTTCTATCTTGGATTGGCGGCCATAGTAACCCTTTTTCTCGCTCTGGGCTTCAATGCCTCCAGAAAGGTCTCCTCGTCGTCGGACTACGCCGTCGCCGGTAGATCCACCGGAGCGATAGGGGTCGGAGGGATAATAATGGGGGCCATGGTAGGAGGGGCCTCCACGGTGGGAACGGTTCAGATGGCCTATTCTCTGGGCCTTTCGGCCTGGTGGTTCACCCTGGGAGCCGGAACGGGGTGTCTGATTCTCGGGCTCTGGTTCGCCGGACCTCTCAGAGGATCGGGGCTGGTCACAGTGCCCGAGTTCCTGGCCGGAAAGTACGGTCGGAAGATGAGCGGTCTGTCCATGGCGGCGTCCTCCGCAGGAACTTTTCTCTCCATAGTGGCCCAGTTCCTGGCCGGAACAGCCCTGTTTCGCTCTCTCCTACCCATATCGGTACCGGCGTCTACGGCCCTGCTGGCGGTGCTCATACTGGGCTTCATATACGCCGGAGGGCTGAAGAGCTACAGCTCGGTGGGCAGCGCCAAGATGGTGGCCCTCTACGTAACGATGGTCCTGGGGGCGATAGCGGCCCTGACGAAGCTGAGCTCTCCTACGGAGATATTCCGGACCCTTCCGGCGACCCCCTGGTTCGACCTCTTCGGCAGAGGCTTCCGGTCCGACGGCAACGCCTTGCTTTCGCTAATAGCCGGGGTCTTCTGCACCCAGATATACATACAGGGAGTCTTCGCAGCGTCCGACGAAAAGACGGCCAGAAAGGGGGCCCTCATGGCGGCCTTCTTCATCCCTCCTGTGGGGCTCATGGGGGTCTCCATCGGACTGGCTATGAGGGCATCGGGAACCGTGGTGGAACCGGCTATGGCTCTGCCCGCCTTCCTGCTGGCCTCATTCCCGGACGCTCTGGCCGGAGTTCTGTGGGGGGCGTTGGTAATAACCGTCGTGGG
This sequence comes from Dethiosulfovibrio russensis, assembly GCF_021568855.1. Classification (NCBI taxonomy): domain Bacteria; kingdom Thermotogati; phylum Synergistota; class Synergistia; order Synergistales; family Dethiosulfovibrionaceae; genus Dethiosulfovibrio; species Dethiosulfovibrio russensis. Next base: position 25,194 of record NZ_JAKGUG010000014.1, read on the forward strand.
AGCCGGTGCGGGACTGTCCTTCGGGATAGCCACCAATCTGGTGAGAGACCTGATCATACCCGGAGTCGGTTCGTCCGCGGCAAACAGGGAACTCTCCCTTAGCCGATGGGCGGTGGCCCTGGTGGTATGTGTGGCAGCCGCCACCGGGTGTATGGTTGAGGGCAGCCTGATCCTTCAGTGGAGCTATCTGAGCATGGGCCTGAGAGGGGCCGGAACCTTCGTACCCCTCATGATAGCCATGATATGGCCCGACAGGCTGTCACCACGATGGGCCCTGGCGGCCAACGGCGGAGGGCTGGCGACAATGATAGCCTCTGGGGTCATGCATACCTCCGTGCCTCCCATGGCAAGCGGTCTGGCGGTCAGCGCCGCGGTAGCTCTGTTCGGGATGACGAGGAAAAGGACATGACGGTTTTCTGGAGGTGCTTTCTAGCCGCCTATTTCATACAGGCCATGCTCGCGGCCGGGTTCCTCTTCCCCGTCGTGCTGAGCGCCGAGGGCTATTCGATGACCGCCATAGGATGGGCAATGGCCCTCTTGAACCTGACGGCAATTGCGTCCCGCCCTCTCGGAGGCTGGGCCACGGAGAAAAAGGGGTTCAAGGGGTGTCTGATGCTCTCCGGAGCCCTGTCTCTTATCGCGACAGCCGCTTTATGGCTCATACCGGGACTTCCGGGGGCCCTTACCTTTCGGATCGTCCTCGGCACCGTGGGAGGCATAGCGATGGTGGCGGTCTCCACACTACAGGGCCTGGTGATACCGGAAAAACAGAGGGGCAGGCTTTTCGCCATAATGGGAATAGCCTACGTCATCCCTCAGCTAACGGTTATTCCCGCCGGAGAGTGGCTCCTCGACGGAGGACGGACATGGCTCTACCTCATGCTCCCCATGCTGCTGACCCTCTCCGCCTCGGCGGTAAGCAGAGGACTTCCAGCACCGGAGGATCTGAGAGACGAGCTGGACCGATCCGAGCCCTGGGGAAGCTGGAGAGATTGCCTGAGCACTCCGGGGACCTTGGCGATGATAATAACCTTGACGTCTTTTTCCATGATGAACTCTACGACACTTCAGTATCTTCCTCTGGCGATCAGGGGAAAGGGACTTTCGGCGAGTTTGTTCTTCACCGTAAACGCCGGGACCTGCGTGATTCTACGCTCCTTCGGCACCTCTATCGCCGACAGGGTTCCCCGTCCCGTTCTGGGAACGGTCTGCATAACGATTATGGCCAGCGCTCTGACCGCAGCTTTAAGGGCGTCCTCCCAGACCGGGCTGGCCCTGTGCGCCGTGGCATACGGAATAGGCATGGGATACGGATTTCCCGTGATGATAGCCCTAATTCCCGACGTATACCCTCCCAGGCTCATGCCTAAGGGATCCTCCATGGGCATGCTCGCCATGGACCTGGGCTTCGCCCTCTCCCCTCTGGCCATAGGGGTCATATCGGCATCCTTCGGTCTGGAAAGGGCTATGCTGTCCATGGCCTGGGCCCAATACGCCATAGCCCCTGCCGGGCTGCTTATGTGGAGGGGAGCTCTCGGCAAGAAGGCTATAGATTTGTGAAAACACATTCCATTTAGCTTTTTTAGTAAACGAGGGTTTTCTGTATCCATTCTTTGTGATATATTGCATGGGATCCACAACATAAATCCATACGGAGGTGGTCTCATGCATCTTACTCGCGGAGAGCGTAAAGTAATCTGGTGTTTCGCGCTCATATTATTGGGGTATATTCCCCCAGTCCTGTCGTTGGTCAACAGGGTGGAGCCGGTAATCCTAGGCTTACCGTTTCTTCTGTTTTACTCTTTGGTTATGGTGCTTTTCACCTCGGGCCTGATGGGCTACGCTTACAAGGTCAGGGCCAGAGAGGACGGTGAAGAAGAATGACCGTAGCGGTGTCCATAATTTTCGGTTGGCTCATCATAACGACCATCGTCGGGGTGATAGCCGGCAGAAACCAGGCATTCAGCATGGAGAACTACTTTGTGGGAGGCCGTTCCTTCGGGACTTTCCTCTTCTACACTACAGCAGCCGCCGAGATCTATAGCGCCTTCGCATTTTTAGGCCTGGCCGGATGGTCTTATTCCAAGGGAATGAGCATAGTCTACGCCATGATCTACAGCTCGATAGCCTACGGACTTTATTTCTTCATAGGACCCAGGATCAACCGCCTCGGGTCAAGACTCCACTACGTCAGCCAGCCGGACTACATAGAGGACCGTTACGAGAGCCGCTGGCTAGGCGTTTTCGTCGCCGTCATAGGAGTTATATTCACCATCCCCTACCTCCAGTTGCAGATCATGGGAGCGGGCATGATAGTACAGCTGGCATCGGGCGGAGCCATTTCCTGGAAGATCGCGGTTGTTATAAGCTTCATCGCGGCGGTCATCTTCGTCTACGTCTCGGGGCTCAGGGGCATAGGCTGGACCAACTTCCTACAGGCCATAATAATGCTCTTCGGAATGGTCGGCATAGGCTTCGTTTTCCCCCACCGTTTCTTCGGCGGAACAGCCAAGGTCTGGGAGATCTTACAGGAGATAAAGCCGACCCATCTGAGCCTTCCGGATAGCTCCGGGCTCGGTATCTTCTGGGTTTTCTCCGTCGCCTTCATCTGCGGTCTCGGTTTCTGGATGTGGCCCCACATATTCACCGCGACCTATGCGGCCAAGAGCGAGAAGGTCGTTCGGAAAAACGCCGTAATACTTCCGCTGTATTCTCTGACCATGATCCCCATAATAGTGGTCGGGTTCACCTGCGCAGCCAAGGCTGGCATAGACCCGGCTTTCGCAGAGACGATAACAAAACCGGATCACGCCATGCTTATCGCCCTGGTCAAGAACTTCCCGCCGGTACTGGCCGGTTTCATAGGTGCAGGAGGGCTGGCTGCGTCTATCTCCACGTCGTCGGGTCTTATTCTCACTGCCTCGAACCTGCTGGCCCGTAACGTCATTCAGAAGGGATTCGCCCCGGACATGCCGGACATGAAGGTCGCCAAGCTGGGCCGGGCCTTTGTCCCGGTGCTTACAATACTGGCGGTCCTTCTGGCCATATTCGCACCGTCCATGCTGGTCTCCCTGTTGCTGGTGGGATATTCCGGAGTGACTCAGTTCTTCCCCGCGGTAGTACTAGGCCTGTTCGCCAAGTGGCAGACCAAGACCGGCATAGTTCTTGGGCTTCTTGCGGGACTTGCTACGGTCATAGCCATAAAGTTCATGGGAGTGCCCTCCCCTATGGGGCTTCACGAGGGATTCGTCGGACTAATAGTGAACTTCATCGTTGTTATAGCCGTAAGCACAGTAACCCCCAAACTGTCCACGAAGACCCTGGAAAGGTTCGAAAGCACCCTGAGCTGATCCAATGGTCCGAATTGGGACGATACCAAAGGGCTGGGATCTCCATCCCGGCCCTTTTTTGAAGGAGGAGTAAAAATGCTCGACAACATAAAGAAAAAAGCCAAAGAGATCAAAGGCGACATCGCCGCCTGGAGGCATCACTTTCACAGTCACCCGGAGCTCTCCTATCAGGAGACCGAGACCGCGGCAAGAATAGCCTCCATTCTTAGGGATATGGGCTACGACGACGTAAAGGTCGGCTGTAAGGGCAGAGATATCTGCGTGGTCGCCGACCTCGACACGGGAAGACCGGGAAGGTGCATAGCCCTCAGGGCCGACATCGACGCACTGGCGGTTCAGGAAGAAAGGGACGTCCCCTACCGTTCGAAAAACGACGGAGTGATGCACGCCTGCGGACACGACGCCCACGCCTCGATGCTTCTGGGGGCGGCGAAGATATTGAAAGACATCGAGCCGGAGCTGAAAGGCAAGGTACGGCTTATCTTCCAGCACGCCGAGGAACGGGGCGGAGGCGCTAGGGAGCTGGTGGAGGAAGGAGTTCTGGACGGCGTGGACGCCGTTTTCGGCCAGCATATATGGTCCCCCGTTCCAAGCGGATCCATAAGCTACTGTTACGGTCCCACCATGGCCTCGGCCGATCAGTTCGAGCTCAGAATTCAGGGCAAGGGAGGGCACGGATCGATGCCTCACCTATCGATAGACCCGGTGGTGGCGGCCTGTTCGGTAGTGTCAGCCTGGCAGACCATAGTGAGCAGAGAGGTGGACCCTCTGGACGCGGCGGTTATCTCCGTAGGCGAGATAAAAAGCGGCAGCGTTTTCAACGCCATTCCCGACTCGGCCACGATAAAGGGAACCACCCGCACCTTCGACCCTGCCGTGAGGGAGTTGCTGGCAAAGAGGATGGAGGAGACAGCTGTGGCCATATGCTCCGGCCTGAGGTGCCAAGCCGAGTTCGAATATAAATTCATGCTTCCCCCGACGATAACGGACCCGGAATTCACCCGTTTCGCCGTCGAGGTGGCAAAGAAGGTTCTGGGAGAGGACAAGGTCGTAGAGGCCAGGCCCACCATGGGAGCCGAGGACTTCAGCTACTACCTTCAGGAACGGCCGGGAACCTTCATGTTCCTGGGAACCGGAAACGAGGATAAGGACATGACCTATCCTCAACATCATCCGAAATACTGCGTCGACGACGATGTCCTGGACCTGGGAGCGGCCATGTCGGCATCCATAGCCTGGTCCTATCTGAAAGAAGGAGAATAGAAAACTCGGAGGGGAGCCGGCTTGAGAACCGGTTCCCCTCCGAGTTTTCGGATAGAGACGGCCTATCGCCTGAACTTGAACAGCATCAGAGGCAGGACCAACATAGCAGCAGCAGGGGCGAAACCGACGGCACATCCTCCGCCTATTCCTTCATCGAAGAAGGAAGATGTGACCGACACCGTCGCGCTGTCCGATACGGAGCTGCCGTCGTTGCTTTTGGCGTAGATAGTTGCTGTACCGGCCTTTACGGCGGTAACCACTCCTTTTCCGGAAACAGTGGCCACGTTCGGGTCGTTTGACGACCAGGCAACCATGCTGTTTGTGGCGTTTGAAGGCCCTACGGTTACGGACAGAGTGACCGACCCGCCCTCTTTGAGACTCAGGGACTTCTGAGCGCTAGGGATGACGACGGATGCGACGGGAACGACTGCCTTGGCTCCCCTCAGGACGTCGAGAAGGTTGAGGTTACCTCCGGTAGAGACCTTGCCGGATACCTTCGAATTGGCCGTCACGTTGGCCAGTATCCGTGATTTTATCTCCCCGGCGGAAAGGCCCGGGGCGTGGGCGGCTAAAAGGGCAGCGGCGCCCGCCACGTGAGGGGTCGCCATGGAGGTTCCTCCGTAGACATCGTAGCTGTTTCCGGGAACGGTGCTCCAGATCTTCACCCCGGGAGCGGCCAGATGGACGAAGTTCGGGCTGTAGTTGGAAAAGTCGGCCTTGACGTCGTCGCTCGCTATGGCAGCGACGGTGATCATGTTATCGAACTGGAAGCAGGCCGGATAGGGCCTCTGTCCCCTCAGGTCGATCCAGTCACCGTCTCTATTCTCGAAACCGTTGGGAGAATCTATGTCCTGATATTCGTTGCCCGCCGCCACCACCAGGACTATACCGGCATCGGAGACGGCCTTATACGACAGAGCATAGGCGTTTGAATCGGGGTTATATATAGGGAACCCCCAACCGCCCAGGGACATGTTGGCGACCTTTATGTTCAACCCTCTGTTTTTCTGAGCCACGACGTAGTCGAGCCCCGCCAGTATCTGATCGCCGGTCCCCTCTCCACCTTCGTTGAGGACCCTGACGGGCAGGAGGGTGACCGCCCAGTTTACCCCTACCACGCCTATATCGTTGCTTCCCACCGCCCCGATCGTGCCTGCCACATGAGATCCATGTCCGTTGCCGTCCATGGGGAAATAATCGCCATCGATCGCATCGTAGCCCCATCTACCATCCAGGTCTTTGCCGATGTTTTCCGCAAGATCCACGTGGTTGTAGTCCACCCCGGTGTCTATCACCGCCACCACGACGCTTTTATCGCCGGAGCAGATATCCCAGGCCTCAGGAGCTTTTATATGGTCCATCCCCCAAAGATCACCGCTCGTATAGTAAGGGTCCGATGGAATAGCGGACGCTCTCACTATATAGTTTGGAGAGGCATCCAACACTTCAGGCAGCTCTCTAAGCTTGGCCAGAAGTTCCTCGGTGGTCTTTCCCGCCGCCTTTACGTGAATCACGTTCTTCCCCGCCTCCGCGGCTATTGAGGAGAAAACCTTTGCCGACTCGGCGCCGACGGCGGATTTCAACGACTCGGCCTGAGAGAAAAGCTTGGTTTTGAAGGCGGACGAATGGGATGCGGAGGTTCCGACAGTCCCCTTCAACACCACCAGGGCCTCTCCCTCGACGTAGTTTCTCCCCGAAAGGGAGGCACAGGCAAGAGAGGAAATGCCGATAGAAAGAGAGATGGCTAAGAACAGATAAAAAAGCGTTTTTTTAAACAAAACGAACACCGACCTTTCTAATCAGATACCTTTTTTGGACGTCCCCACGGGAGTCGATATCATTTTCTGAACCTCGTTAGGAGAGACCGCCTCTATAAACGGATCGGATCTCATATCCTCCAGGAGCTCTGTCTCGAACTTTCCGTCAATGGCAGCCCTGTCGCTTATCACGAAGAACATTCCCTTTCCGCTGGAGCGGGAGATGGCACTGAAGCTGTTTTTCACCTCCACCCCGTATCTCACGGACAGATACTCGGCCTGAAAATCCAACATTACCGAAACCGCCACGTCCCTATCGCTTCCGTCGAAGTCCATGACGGCCTCTCTGGCCTTGAAGAGAACCATGTACTCCCCCGGGACCACCTCGGAAGCGAAAGCAGAACCGATACCCAGACAGATAAGACACAGCGCACAGGCTAAAATTCTCAAAACCACCCCTCCTCTAGAACCGTTTTTCAGATACTGTAACTAATATTGCCACCCGTTCCGGCGCTCTATCGACCTCCCATGAACGGGAGTAATCCAGGAGAATCACCGATCTCCCCTCTTCCAAGGCCCGGAACAGCCAGATCTCATGGCCGGGGGCTCCCGTCATGGGACGGCCGCAGACATCCCTGACCACCCCGGACAAGCTTACGTGAGAACGAGCCCATAGAGACTGCGGGAAGGCCAGGAAAAGACAGCCCAGGAACAGAACCACGAAGGCAAAAAGCCACTCCGATCTGAATCTCAATATACCTCCTCCTTTCAGCGTACAGCTTTACACCATAATACATCAAAACTTATCTGAAAAGAGTACTGCCGGACGATAAAAGCAAAAGCCCGTCGATCATGCTGATCGACGGGCTTTTGCTTTTCACCGGTGTGAAGCTACCGGCATAAAAATCCTATCTCACCTCAAAAACGACAGTAAAGGAAGGCCCAGTAGAAACCATGCGGGAGCATATCCCACGGAACAGCCTCCGCCGGAAGATCCACCGGAGGCTCCACCTTCGTTAACCGACGTCACCACATCCTGGATATCCCCCACAGTAGGGGACGAAAGTCCATCTATACGGCTCTTGTATTCGTTCCACTTCGAGGGATCCAGGTTGGATATTCCCAGATTCACAAGATCCTGATAGACATAGCTACCTCCGGAGATCCTGGTTAAAGTCTCGTTCACCATGGCCGCTTCGGTCTGTATGTCGAACTCGGAACCTCCGAGGTCCTCGGAAATGCAGCCGTTGGATTTCCAAAAAAACGCCGACACTCGAGACCTCCTCACACACAATCACTCCTTTTCCTTACGTTAACTCATCTCGCCACGCCTCCGGCGGCATCGACGTATCGCAACACAACCGCCGCAGCAAGAGCCGCACGGGCCATCACCCGCTCCGCCAAGCCACCTGTCTTGAAAATCTGTAGAAAAAGCCTCTGTCTTTTCCAGGGAACGAGAAGAGGCATAGGGCCGAAAAAAGCGTCCTCCGCTAGATGGAGAAGACAGCCGACCAACCACCAGAAGAGAAAAAAAGCGGTCGTAGCTGTTATCGACTTGGGCCCTACCGGAACGTAAAGATCGCCTCCGATTCTCTCGATCAAGCCGGGAAAGGGATTGGCCTCCAGGTATTTTCCGGTGAGCCAAGCCAGGGCCAGATAGGGAGGAAACCAATGACTCCACTTACGATGATACTTCATCCATCTCCTGCCACAAACTATCCTCTCGATCGAATCGGGAAAAATCGCTCCGGCCGATGCCACCGACGCCGGGAGAACCCTTCCGGTGGCGCCGTAGACGAGGGCAAAGGACATTATGGCGTGGCTGGCTCCCAGCATGGGGACACCTCCCTTCTAAGTTAATGTATCAAAAAAGTATACCATGATCGACCTTCCATGTCGCCTTGACTAATATCCTAGGCCCTACTATAGTTGCTTAAGCAACCTTTGTCCTCCTACAGGGAAGGGGAGAGTTAGATGGCAAAAGTTCCTAAGGGGAAAAAGGCGGAAATGATGGGAACCTATCCGGTCGGAGCGATGCTCTGGAAACTGTCTCTTCCTACTATAACGGGGATGGTCGTCCAGGCATCGTACAACATGGTGGACGCGGCCTTCATAGGAAAAGGAGTAGGGACCCTGGCCCTCGGAGGAACCACCATATGCCTTCCATTTCAGATGTTGATGGGCGCCATGGGGGGAGCTATAGGCATGGGAGGAGCGTCTCTGGTCTCCAGGGCTCTGGGACGACGTGACAGGGAGCTTGCCTCCCGAGCTCTGGGAAACGTGGTGGCCTTGGCCCTTATCCTAGGCATAGCAGCTACCCTGCTGGGCAAGGCATCCGCCGAGGGCATGGTGACCCTGTTCGGAGCCAGCGAGGAGATCAAGCCCTATGCCTTGGAATACCTGGGGATAATACTTCTGGGCTGTCCCTTGACCCTGCTGGCTATGTCGTCCAACGCGGTGGTCCGGTCCGAGGGGAACGCCAACGTAGCCATGTTATCCATGGTCATATCCGGTCTGACCAACGTTTTTCTGGACTGGCTGTTCATCTTCCACTTCCATATGGGGGTAGCCGGAGCCGCATGGGGAACGCTACTTTCCAAACTCTTGGTGGTGATATGGCTGATCTCCCACTTCACCGTCTCCCCTCACAAGGTGATAAAACTCTCTCCGAGGAGATTGAGAGTCGACAGGGATATAGTCTCCGAGATTTCCTCCATAGGGATCTCGGCTTTCGTCAGGATGGCCGGAACCAGTCTGGTCATGGCGTCGGTCAACAACGCCATGGGAATATACGGCGGCCCCTACTACGTCGCGGCCTACGGTGTGACCAACAGGGTCATGTCCATAGTCTACATGGCGGTCAACGGGGTCGCCCTGGGAATGCAGCCTCTGGCGGGATACAACTACGGTGCGGGGCTGTTCGACCGGGTACGGTCCTCCATAAAGCTGTCCATCATATGGGGAACCGGAGGTTGCGTGTTCTTCTTTCTGCTGCTCTTCTTCCTGCCCGAGAGGGTGTTCTCCCTTTTCACCAACGACCCCGATCTCATAGCCGCCGGGGTAGCCTCTCTGCCTACCATAGTGGCAGGCACGAGCCTCGTGGCGATACACAGGATAGGGGCCACAGCATTTCAGGCTCTGGGCAAGGGGAAACCGGCCTTCTGGCTTTCCATGACCAGACACGTACTGGTTTTTCTGCCCCTTTTGGCGACCCTTCCTCGGTTCATGGGACTGACCGGAGTGCTTCTGTCCTTTCCCCTGGCCGACGCTATAGCGGCTGGCATAACCCTGCTCCCTCTGAGCAAGGAGATGGGGCAGCTTAAAAAGGAGGCTCTGTCTACCTCATGAAGAACCCTATGGGACGGTGGATCTCCATAATCCACAGGCTCTCCCATTCCTACATGTCGACGGCCATATCGCCGGAGGAAATAGGCTGCGGCGAGTTCGGGGCGCTGTTCTGCCTGAACTCGATGGACCAAGACCTCCCCTCTCAGGAGGAACTGCGGGAGAAACTGGAGATGGACAAGGGAGCACTGGCCAGGACTCTGGCCGGGATGGAGGACAAGGGACTGATAACCAGAGAGAGGGATCGATCGGATCGAAGGATACTCCGTCTGGGGCTGACCTCCAAGGGTAAGTCTCTGGTGGAAAAGAAGATCTCCGCCATGGATCGGTGGAACGAGGCCATATCGGAGGGAATAGACGAAGGGGATCTGGAGACGACGGCGAGGACCATGGAGAGAATGGCCAAAAACGCCGTGGCTTTCAGGGAAAGAGGATGGAAGAAAAAGACGGAAGGGGAGATTTCCGAATGAAATACCGTAAGATGCCAAAAACAGGCGACGAACTGTCCGCTCTGGGATTCGGCTGTATGAGGCTCCCTATGGGAGAAGACGGGAAAGTGGACACCGACGAGGCGGTCAAAGTTATCCGACGGGGAATCGACGGCGGGATAAATTACGTGGATACCGCCTGGCCCTATCACGACGGCGACGGAGAGCTGTATCTGGCCAAAGCGCTGAAAGACGGCTACAGGGAGAAGGTCTTCCTGGCCACCAAGCTCCCGGTCTGGCTGGCGGAGAAGCCTGAGGACATGGACGACTTTCTGGACCGCCAGCTGGAGAGGCTGGAGACGGACCATATAGACTACTACCTTGTCCACGCCCTGAACGAGGCGAGGTGGAGACACGCCGAATCGCTTAAGGTAGGGGGATTTCTGGACCGAGCCAAAAGAGCGGGCAAGATCAAGAACGCCGGTTTCTCATTCCACGACGGCCCGGACCTGTTCGACGCCATACTGAACGCCTACGACTGGGACTTCTGCCAGATACAGTACAACTTCATAGACCGCAACTACCAGGCGGGAAAAAAAGGGCTTAAGGCCGCCGCGGAAAAGGGGCTCGGGGTGATAGTTATGGAACCCCTCAGAGGAGGGGCCCTGGTCAGGACAGTACCGGAAGACGTGGATAAGATATGGCGGGAGAACGCCCCCGGCAGATCTCCCGCCCAGTGGGGACTTCGGTGGCTGTGGGATCAACCGGAGGTATCGGTGGTGCTAAGCGGGATGAGCTCCATGGAGCAGGTCGAGGACAACCTCGAGGCCGCCGAACAGGGCTACCCCGAAAACCTCACCGAGACGGAGAGGGCCGCGGTGGACAAAGCGGCTCGGATATATATGGACCGCATGGCAGTGGACTGCACCGGATGCCGCTACTGCATGCCCTGCCCCGCCGGGGTGAAGATCCCCGAATGCTTCGCCCAATACAACAAGGTAACCATGCTGGACGACCTGGCGGGAGCGAAACAGTTCTACGGCGTGTTCACCAAGGACGGAGGCAAGGCATCCCAGTGCGTGGAGTGCGGAAAGTGCGAGACCGCCTGCCCTCAGAACATCCAGATACGAAAGGGCCTCAAGGAGGTGGCCCGGCTTCTGGAAAAGGAAAACTAGAGCGATAGGAGATCGAATAGGCCGTATCGGTTCGAACCGATACGGCCTATTCGCTTTTTCATCTCTTGTCGAATCCCCTGGGGGGAGTTCCCATGTTCTCCGGGGAGAACCAGTCGGGAAGGTCGATCGGGGTCATCACAGGATCGGGAACCACCGACTGTCTGAAACATTTTCCATCCAGATCGGCGAACCACCGGACACCCTTAGCCCTGGGACCGGGGGGGTAGAACTCTCTATAGCCTTTTTTATCGACCAGCGCCCATCTTCCCCACGACATGGAATCGCCTCCGGGTTTGCCGGGCGCCTCTCCTATCCCGTCGGCGGAGAACCAGTCGGGCCTGGGGATGGCCTCCAAAGACGCGTCGGGGACCACCGCAGTGAGGAAACAGTTTTTCTCGGGATCGGAGAAAAAACGCACCCCCTTAACCGGCACGGGAGAGAAGAACTCCCTATAGCTATCGCCATCCAGAAAGACCCAGTTTCCCCACGACATAGAGGGAGACTCGACCGCCTCCGACCGGACCACCAAGGCACAAAGGACCAAAGCCGCGCATATCGTCCAGATATTTCTCACTCTATCACCTCCATCTCAACCACTATAGCACAGGACCGGAGCTTGTTAACCGCTCCGGTCCCGGCCTGGCTCTAATCGGAGCCCTCGAGCTCCTTTCTTATATCGTCCAGATAGGCCTGGCTCTCGTCGCTCAACTCTATGCCCTTCGGCTCGTCCTTATTCAGAGCCCGAGTCTGCACCGGGCCGTACTCCGACATGGGAGCCCAGCCTCCTCCGAGGGCCTTGAAGATCCTCACCAGGTTCGACAGCATCTCGCCTTCGCTGACGGCCAGCTGTTCCTCCAGATCCAGCAACGCCCTCTGAGCTATTATGACGTTGTTGAAGTCGGTTAGGCCGTTCACGTACTGGTCCTCCGCCACTGCCATGGCGGAGGCGGCGGACTTGACTCCTCTGCCCAGGGACTCGTTTCTGAGCCTCTCCTGGGTCTCGGCGGTGAGGGCGTTTCGCACCTCGGCCACAGCGTTCAATACGGTCTGCTCGTAGTTTGCCAGGGCCTGTCTCTGTTTCTCGGTCTGCACCTTTATGTTCTTCCTGATAGCACCACCGTGGAAGATAGGCCAGGATATCTTGGGGCCTATGGAATACACCCCTCCGTCCGACACGGAAAGCCCTCCGGCGGAGCTGTAGGACTCCAGTCCTATGGAGCCGAACAGGCTGAACTTCGGCAGGAAGTCCTTCTTGGAAGCGTCCTTTCTGGCTATCTGTGCGGCCAGCTGTCTCTCCGCCATGTAGATATCCGGACGCTGACGGACAAAATCGGCGGGAATTCCAACGAGATCTATCTTCTCGGGATCGGGGAGTTTTTCGTAGTCGAAAAGCTCCTCCGCCAGACTCCCGGGGACCTGGCCAACTAATATGGCCAGCCTGTTCATGGCCTCCTCTATCCCGGTCTTTATGGGAGGGATGGACGACCGGGTCTGCTCCATGGTGTACTTGGCCTGGTTCAGAGCCAGCTCGTCGGCCAATCCCGAATCGTACTGCGACTGCAGCAGCTCCAATGTGGCGTTCTGAAGCCCCAGGTTTTTCTCCGCCACCATGAGTCTTTTCTGAAGGGTCCTCAAGGATATGTAGTTGAGGGCCACCTCGGAGGAAAGACTCACCCATGCGTTGTGCAGAGCCCCGTATCTGGCCTGAAGGTCCGCGGCGCTGGCCTTTATCTTAAGGGCCTGACCGCCGAAGAGATCTATCTCCCATGACGCGTCGATACCCAGTTTGTAGAGGTCTATGGGCCCTACCTGAGATCCGGTCAAGCTGGCGTTCTCTCCGGTCTTCATGTTGGTGAAGGATCCGGCGCTGTCCAGCCAGGGCAGAAGGGCGGCCTTGCTTATTCCCAGAGCGGCTCTCGCCTCGGCGAAGCTGGAACGTGCCGAGACCATGTCCCTGTTGTTCTCCAGAGAGGCCAATATGAGCCTCGTCAGGGTCTCGTCGCCGAGGGAGTTCCACCAATTCGCCAACACCTCCGGAGTCGGAGCGTCCGGGACGTCCAAAGCGGCGAAATAGGGCATGGGATACCGTTTCGCCATCTTCCTCCAGTTCCCGAGCTCCAGTTCCATGTCCTTAGACGCAGGATCCTCCGCGGCGGAGACGATGACCGGCATCACCGCGGTCAGAACCACGAAAGTCGCTAAAACGGCGATAAATTTTCTCAAAAGCGATTACCCCTTTCCATCTGTCTTTTGTCCGTGGCCAATCACCACTCGACCTATGGCGCCCTTTATCCTCTCCCTGTAGGTCTGAAGGAACACGTAGAGACCGGGGATCAGGAATATTCCGAAGGTCGTGGCTATGCTCATTCCGAAGAACATGGTCGTGCCGACGTGAAGACGGCTGCCGGCCCCGGCTCCTGTGGCGAAAAGCATGGGCAGAATTCCTATAACGCAGGTAAAGGCGGTCATCATGACCGATCTAAACCGCTCGGACGCCGCAATACCCGCCGCATCTATCACGGAGAGTCCCTTCTCGTCGTGCTGTTCCTTGGCGAACTCCACTATGAGTATGGCGTTCTTGGCCGACAGCCCCACAAGCAACAGTATGCCCAGCTGAGCGTATATGCTGAGAGACAGCTTCATAACGAAGATACCGACCAACGCCCCGAGCAGAGCCACCGGTAGAGAGAGGATGACTCCCAGAGGGACGGACCAGCTCTCGTACTGGGCCACCAGGAACAGATACCCGAACAATACCGCTATCGCTATTATCATGACCGTCTGACCGCTGGACTCCCTCTCCTGGTAGGTCATGCCGGAGTAGTCCACCTTATAGCCCTCGGGGAGCTCCGAGGCCAACCTCTCGACCACCTCTATGCCGTGTCCAGACGAAAAGCCCGGGGCCATGAAGGCCATCACAGAGGCCGTCGGAAACAAATTGTAACGGCTTACGGCCCTTGGGGCCAGGGTCTTATGGAGCTTCATGAAACTGTCCACCGGAACCCTTTCTCCCACCCTGTTGTTCACGAAGATATTGCCCACGTTGGACCTCTCGTTCCTGTAAGGCCAGTCGGACTGCAATATAACCTTGTTCACCGTCGTGCCTATGTTTATGTCGTTGACATAGGCCGTTCCGAAATAGGTCTGAAGGGTGCTGAAAGCATTGTCCAACGGCACCCCGAGCATCTCGGCCTTCTCCCTATCTATGTCCAGAAACAGGTGGGGAGTGTCGGCTGTGTAGGTACTGAAACCATACATGAACTCAGGAGCCCTGTTCAGCTTCATCAGAAATTCGCCGGTCACCCGGGCAAGTCTCTGAGGATCGTTGTCCACCGTGGACTGTAATCTGACGTCCAGTCCTCCGGACATCCCCAGACCCTGTATGGCCGGAGGGGTGAAGACGTTGACCCTGGCCTCGGGGATCGAGGCGGCTATTGCCTTCACGTTTCCCACGATGGCGTTCAACCCCGTCTCAGCGGTTTTTCTCTCGGACCAGGTATCCAGGTTTATTATCAAAGACGCAACGTTCTCTCCCGAGTCTCCCAGCAGGCTGTATCCCACTATGTTCATGACGAACTTGACCCCCGGGATCCTCTCCAACTGGGGCACCAGTTTTTCCATGACCGCCTCGGTCCTCTCCTGGGTGGCTCCCTCGGGAAGCTGGACCACCGCGAAGGCCGCTCCCTGGTCTTCGTCCGGAACGAAGGCTGTGGGAGTTATTCTCATGATCCCTACCGCCACTGCCATGACCAATGCCAGCAGTCCCAACGAAACAAGAGTCCTTCTGGCTATCCACAGAGACCCGGCCACGTAACCCCGGGAGGCCTTGGAGACCAGCCGGTTGAACCAGGCTAGAGGTCCTCTGGTCTTGGGCTTTATGCCGTGAAGCATATGGGCGCACATGGCCGGGCTCAAGGTCAGAGCCACCACCAGGGAGAACACGACCGAGAAGGACACCGTGACCGCGAACTGACGGTAGATCTCTCCTGTCATTCCCCCCATGAAGGCCACCGGAACGAATATGGCCAAAAAGACCAGAGTGGTCGCCGTCATGGGCCCTGTGACGTCCTTCATGGCCTGAACGGTGGCCTCCACGGAGCCCACCCCGTCTCTTTCCATAACGTAGAGGACCCTTTCGACCACGATTATGGCGTCGTCCACGACGGTTCCTATGACCAGGACGAAGGCGAACAAGGTCAGTATGTTTATGCTGAAACCCAACGTTATCAACCCTATGAAGGTCGCCAGAAGCGATATGGGAATCGCCATGACCGGCACCAGGGTGACCCTCCAGTCCTGAAGGAACACATAACACACCAAGACCACCAGGGAGAAGGTCAGCACCAGGGTAAACAGGATCTCGTGGATAGTCTCCTTGACGTACTCGGTGGAGTCGTATCCTATGACGAACTCCATGTCAGACGGCAAGGTCTTGGAAAGATCCTCCAGGGCCTTCTCCGTGGCCCTCATGGCGTCCAGGGCGTTGGAATCGGACGCCTGGGACAGCAGCATCATGGCCGCAGGGGCTCCGTTCAGCCCGGCGTGGAAGGTGTAGTCCTCCGAGCCCAGCTCTATCCTGGCCACATCCTTCAGCTTGACCAGAGCACCGCCCTCGGTGGTCCTTATGACGACGTTCTCGAAGTCTCTCACGTTACCGAGACGCCCCTTGGTGGTCAAGGTGTAGACCAGAGAGTTGCTTCCGTCTCCGGGAGCCGCTCCTATGGACCCCAGAGAGGCCTGACGGTTCTGGCTGGAGATGGCTCCGGCCACGTCGGAGGTGCTGAGCCCCATAGAGGCCAGCCTGTCCGGATCCAGCCACACCCTTATGCTGTACTTGGCTCCCATTACCTGGACGTCCCCGAGCCCCGGAACCCTTTTGAGGGCGTTGCTGACGTTGTTCTGGGCGTAGTCCGTCATGAAGGTGGCGTCTCTAGTCCCGTTCGGAGAGATGAGAGCAACGAAGCCCAACACGTCGGAAAACCTGGACTCGGTGGTTATACCTCGGGCCGTGACCTCGCCGGGCAACTGAGGCTCGGCCTGCTGGACCCTGTTTTGCACCTTGACCAGAGCCATGTCCGTGTCGGTTCCGGTCTTGAAGGTTATGGTCAGAGAATAACGCCCGGTGTTGCTGGAGGTGGAGTTCATGTAGATCATGTCGTCCACGCCGTTTATGGCCTCCTCCAGAGGAACCCCGACGGTGTTGGCCAGGGTCTCTGCGTCGGCGCCGGGATAGGTGGCCTCGACGCTTATCTGGGGAGGAGCTATGTCGGGATACTGCTTGACCGGCAGGTTAAGAGCCGCGATGCCTCCGGCCAGGGCCAGTACCACCGCTATGACCATGGCGAAACGGGGACGTTCTATGAAAAACTTTGAGAACATGGTTTAACCGTCGATCTCCCCGTCACCCGATACGATCGGCTTGAGATCGTAATCGGACGCCTGGGCCAACTCCGCAGGAGACTTCTCCCCATCGGTCTCCTCCTGAATGGGAGAGACGACCATACCGGGCCTGACCGACTGAAGCCCCAGGAACACGATCCTCTCGCCGCCCTCCAGGCCGGAGAGAACCTCGCAGTTTTTACCTATGGAATCCCCTACGACTACTCCCCTCTTGTCCACCTTATTGGCATCGTCGACGACGTAGACGAAATCTCCCTGGCCGTCGGCCATGACGGATTCCTGAGGTATGACCGGAACCACGTTGGACCTGGAAGGCCTGGCTTCGATCCTGACCATAGAGCCGGGAACGAGGGCTCCCCCATCGTTCTCGAACCTAAGGCTGACCGTTATGGTGCCGGTCCCCTTATCCATGACGTTGTCCTCGAAGTCCCTCTCGCCTTTTTTGGGGTAGACCTCTCCGTTGACCAGCTTTATGGTCGCGTCGAACACCGACTGATCCCGGCTTTTGAAGGAATCCAGCTGATCCAGATATTCCCTGTCCGGCAGGGCGAAGGAAACCCTTATGGGATCCATCTGCACTATCTTGGTCAGGGTCGTAGTCCCAGCCGGGGTGACGTAGTTGCCCTTGGTGTAGAACGCCTCTCCCACTTTTCCCGTTATGGGGGCCTTTATCTTGGTGTAGCTCAGGTCTATCTGGGCCAGAGACAGAGACGCCTTGGCCTGCTGTACCTGGGCCTTCGCCTGGAGAAGATCGCTCTGGGCCATGTCTATGTCCGACGCCGAAACGCTCCTGGAGTCGGCGGCCTTGAGTCTCTTAAGATATTTGGAAGCCCTGTCGTAGTTGGCCTCCGCCTTGGCCAGCTCGGCCTTCCTGAGAGACACAGTAGTCCTGAACTGTCTGTCGTCTATGGAGAAAAGAAGGTCGCCCTCCTTCACCATGGAACCTTCCTGGAAGTGAACCTCCGCTATCTCTCCGCTTATCTGGGGCCTTATGGACACCGACTGTATGGGCTCCACCCTGCCGATATACTCCCTGGGGACTGCCAAATCGGCCTTTCGAACCACGTGGAGCACCACCACGGGAGCCTGGGGCTTCGCCTGTTCGACCGCCTGAGCTTCGGCCCGGGCCTCGTCCTGCGCCTTTCCGACGAAGTACTCCCTTCCGAAGAAAGCCGCCGCTCCCAGTATCAGGATCAGCAAAATCGCCTTGGCCGAACCCCTTCTGCCTACGTTACCCATGTATAAAAGCACCTACCCTTCGAACTCGAAAAAAATCAATCCACCAACAGACCCCTTATGACCAGGTCTCTGACGGTGTACACGTAAACCTCTCCGGGAAAGCTCACCATTCCCGCTGCAAACTGCTTGGCGACCCCCATGGTCATCGCGTTTATGGCAGCCTCGGCCATGGCGGGCTCGATAGGTCGAAACACTCCGGACCTCACCCCCATGGCTATGACCTCGGCAATGACCTTTCTGACCTCTCTCATAGGGTGATCCTCGTGACAGGCATGATCGGGGTCTATCTTCCTACGCAGATCCTTGTCCTCGTAATAGGCCTGGACCGTGGCGGAGATCAGCTTTCTCTTCTCGTAGAGGTCCATGAAGGTCTTGCCCACTATTTTCCTCAACAAATCGACCGGATCGGACTTGCTCAGGTCGACGGATCGGACGAACTCCCTTATCTCCTCGGTGTTCCTCTCCATCACGGAAAAGAGGATATCCCTCTTATCCTTGAAGTAGTTATAGACCGTACCCTTGGAGACTCCGGCCTCCTTGGCTATTCGGTCCATGGTGGTACCTTTCCAACCCTCTTCCTGAAGGAGCTTCTCCACCGCCGAGATGAGAGAATCTCTGGTCATCCTCTCCAACACGGCCTTCTTCCTGGCGGAAAGCCTCGCCATGGCCTACACCTCCCCATCACATCCATGACCGACGGTTTTTATTTTGACCTACGGTCATCATAGGTAAAAGAGTCTAATCGATCGGCTGCTCTTTGTCAACGACGGTCTTACCGAAAAACAGCGCTACTTACTGAACGATAAGTAAGTTAGCTTATATAAACAAAAAAGTCAATGGAACAACATTACGAAATCGCTCCACCTAGGCTAGTTCAAGTCTTTGTTTCGGTCTGTCCCCATGTAGAAAGTGGATAAAACGGTGGGGATCACCTCAAAAGAACGGGCCAGGGAAAAATATCCCTGGCCCGTTCGACGATATTTGCAAGAGCTTATATCTACGCTTTTACCATTACCAAAAGCATTTTATAAGGGGTGAGTGCCTTTAGGGCGTGGGGCACATTGGCGGGCATAACCACAGCATCCCCCGCTTTGGCGGTGGTACAGTCCTCACCTATGGTTATCTTGACACTTCCTTCTAGTACGTAAGCCATGGCATCTCCCGGGGCACGATGGGTACTTAACCCTTCGTTGGTATCGAAGGAAAACATCGTCACCACAACGCCTGGCTTGTTAGCCAAAGTAAGGCTAGAGACCTTCCCTGGATTTATTGCAACGAGATCGGTCAGAGTAAAAGGCACACAGTGCTCCACATTTTTAATGATTTTTTCCGCAGTTTCCACCATCTTTATCGCTCCTTCTAAAAATCAAATCATGGTAATCTGTAGTACCTTGAAAGCCTCTGCGCCACCTACGGCATGAGGAACGTCCTTAGGCACCATAAAGACCTCTCCAGCCTTTAACCTGCTCTTTCGCTCTCCCTGAGCGATCAAGGTCTCTCCTTCCACCACTAGATACATGGTGTCTCCGGGGTAACGCTCTTCGCTCACCATTTCCCTGTCCGCAAAGGTAAAAAGCGAGACGTGCACGTGATCGCTTTCGGAAAGGGCCATGCTCACAACCTGGTTCTTCTCTCCTTCGATAAGAGACGCCAGTCCCTCCGCTTCCTGTGTCGGAAGATTTTTTAGAATCCCCACTCGCAAATCCCTCCTATAAAAGTTAAAACTCGTCATCTAGCGAGATCGTACTAATCCCCTCACGGACGGATCACACCGTGATAAGGGATATTATCCGGGCACGCATCTCCGAAAGCTCCTCGGTATCCACATGGCGCCCTTCTCTTCCAGAAAGGGAGATCTCTTCGATCACCCTGGCAGGACGACGTGAAAAAACCAGTATCCGACTTGCGACCGTCAAGGCTTCATCGATTTCGTGAGTTATGAATAGCACTCCCTGTCTTCTGGTCTCCCACACCCTCAAAAGAGTGGAAAGCATCTCCTGTCGCAAACAATAATCTAAACCTTGAAAGGGTTCATCCATAAGCAGCAGCCGACTGGGATAATAGAAAGCCCTGGCTATGCCGCATCGTTTCAGCATGCCGCCAGAGAGCTGACTCGGATAGAACCCCTCAAACCCCTTTAGCCCTACAGCCTCTATAAGACCAAGAATCTCCTCCCTATTCTCGACGTTCCTCACAAGTCGAACATTGTCGTATACAGTTTCCCAAGGAAGGAGCCGGTTATCCTGAAAGACATAGGCTATACACTCTCTGTCCGCTTCCACGATCCCTCGATCGGGAGACATCAGACCGGAGATAGCGTTAAGCAAAGTTGACTTTCCACAGCCGGAAGGCCCTATGACAGCTACTATTTCGTCCTCTTTGACTTCGAATGAAACGTCCTGCAAAACAGGAAGGGAACGGAAGCTTTTCGTTACATTACGAACTCGTAACACGTCCATCGTCCTTCCAGGAAAATAGAAACCGGGCGACATACCCCGAGAGATAGAACAGCGCCACGGTGATTATGGACCAGGCTATTATGGTCTCGGGTTCCACGTTCAACCTCGCATCTTTTATCATTCCACCGATACCGTCGCTGGTCGTCAGGACCTCGCCCATGACGACTATTTTCCATGCAAGCCCCAAAGCTACTTTAAAGCTGGAATTGAAGTAGGACATCACCGACGGGAAAACGACGTGAAACATCTTCTTTCTCTCCGAGAAACGATACAGATACGCCATCTCGAGAAGCCCGGGATCCACGTTCCTGATACCCTCGGAGACACTGATAGAGATGACCGGAATGGTCGCCGTGACAACTATGAACACGGCAGGCTTGCCGTTAAACCCGAACCACACCAACGCCAGGACCACCCATGCCACAGGCGGGACGGTCTGAAGGATCCCCACCATGGGAGAAAGGATATTCCGAAACCGCTCGGAATATCCCATGATAACTCCAAGGATCACCCCGCCCAGAACCCCCACGAAAAGCCCGGCGAGCAGACGAAAGAGGGTAATCAGGATCATCGAGTAGAGAGCAGGGGTCGAGCATATCTCGTAGAGAGATTGGCAAACGCTCTTTATGGCCGGAACCACGAGAGGAGAGAAGAAAAAGGTCAGAGATTGCCATAGTCCTAAGACCAGAAGCAACGAAAGAGCTCTATCCGCAACCGCCATGGTTCGTTTTTTAGTCTTCGACGTAATACATGCCATCGTCGGGAACTCTGCCTCCAATCGTCCTGGGATCAAAGTCCAGCAAAAAGCCGAAGAAGAGATCCAGATCGGCTTTGGCCTCCATGGCATCCTCGAAATGAAGCCCCATGCTGGGTATCGCCCTGGTTAACAGTTCTCCATCCAGGGCTAGATACTTCTCGGCCAGTTTACCCGCCTCCTCAGGGTGTTCCAAGGTCCAGATAAGACCCTCTTCGTAGCCTTTCTGAAAATCTTCTACGAGATCGGGGTTTTTTTTCGCGAAATCTCCCATAACTCCCATCCCCGCATTGGGAATTCTGGAATCGTTCTTGTTAATACGTCGCCACTCCTCCTCGAAGCTCGCGCCTACCCGGGCTTTCGGATTGGACATAAGAACCTTGGTGGCCATGGGCTCGATCAGAGTTGCGTATTCCGCCCTGCCCGAGGCGATCATAGCAGCTACCTCGGGCATGGAAGCGTAAACGATATTTACGTCCTTTTCGGGATCGAGCCCCGCCTCTTCCAAAAAACACCGGGTAAAGACATCGGGAGGAGAGCTCTTGAGGTTCACGTAGACATCCTTACCTCTGAGATCACTCCAGCTTCTAAACTCTCGGTCCGTGGTTATAAAATAGGTGACGCCCCATGTGTTCACGTTCAGAAGCCTTACATCCAACCCCTTGTTGTAAAGCTTGGACATAACGGTCAGAGGGAAAGCCAGAAAGTGATGCTTTTTATCCTGCACCATGGCTATTAAGGTCTCGGCCTCACTCCAAAAATCTAACTTGATCCTTACTTCGTCGCCTAGAGTATTGTTTTCCATCATGTAGAGCAACGGCAATGCAGGAGGGGCCTTAGGAGTCCCTACGGTTATTAAAAAAGTCCCTTTCTCCTCGGAGTATCCAGAAGCGACCATTAGAAAAACCATGGTAACCGCGCACATGACACCTATAATTCTCTTCAGCATCTTAATCTACCCTTTCTTGACCGTCTTAAACCTCGTCAAGCGACGAAAGTCATTGCATGTCTAACGAACTAAATTAGACAAACCTTACTATGTAAGATCTAGCCTGTCAAGAAAAACAACGAGGCTAAGGCAGGGTCTTACCTCTAGTACCAGTTGACGAACAGCCGTCAGGGTCATAGAATAAAACAAACGATTTAAACGTATGTTTGAAAAGGAGATCCGACATGACAGGGATAAAGACGACCAAACAGAAGATCCTCGACACCGCAGGGATAGTTTTCGGAGAGAATAGCTACAACGAGGCCACGATAAGGGAGATATGTTCACTGGCCGAGGTGAACCTTGCGTCGGTAAACTACCACTTCGGGAGCAAGGAGATGCTGTACCGGGCCCTTCTGGAGGACATACTCACCACCATCATAGAGAGGCATCCGGCTGTGCCGCCGGGAGACCACTCCGCCGAGGAAAGGTTGGCCTTTTTCTTGAGGGCCTACGTCAATCGGCTCGTCGGAGAGGCTCGAATCCCCGGCAACGAGGGCAGAATAGCCCTGCTTTCACGGGAACTGCTCCATCCCTCGCCGATAATGACGGAGCTCATGGTCGAACACGTCTACCCCCAAAGGGACATACTAATGTCCACCGTGGCGGAGCTTTTGGGAGACGATGCCACGAGACGGCAGGTGCTGCTTTGCGTCATGAGCTCGGTGAGTCAGTGCTTCTACATGATATTTTTCAGCGACACGATAAAGGCCATCGGCCTGGCCGGAGAGGCCAGGGATATAGACATGGACACCCTCGCCCGCCACGCCGCTACATTCGCCCTGGCGGGGATAAAGGCGATCCGTGAGGGAGGGAAGATCGATGGATAAAAAGAGAGCTTTCATAGGAATCGCCGCGGTAGCAGCGGCCCTGACGATGGCGGCAGCTGCGTCCTGGACCCTGGGAAAAAGCGGAAACGGGACCATCTCCCTTTCCGGAACGGTGGAGGCCACTACGTCGACCCTCAGCTTTCGTGTAGGAGGATATGTAAAGACCGTCTGCGTCGACGAGGGAGACCGGGTAAAAAAAGGGGCTGTCCTGGCAAAGCTGGACACCGAAGATCTGAAGCTGGCGCTGGAGACTGCCATAGGAGAACAGATCATGGCGGCGGCGAACTTGGAGGAGATGGAGAAAGGCAGCCGCCCGGAGGAGATAGCCGCTGCCAGCGCCGACGTACAGAAGGCCAAGGCGGCCTTGGCCGAGATGGAGGGAGGCTCCAGGGTCCAGCAGATAGCCGAGGCCCAGGCCAGGCTGAACCAGGCCGTCGCCGCAAGACGATCCGCCGAGGCCACTTTGGAGATGGCTAAGGCAGATGACGAGAGGTTCAAAAGCCTCTATAAATCGGGATCCATAGGCCAGAGAGAGTACGAATCCTACAGGACGGCATATCGCAACGCTCAGGAAAAACTACACGAAGCGAGGGCATCTGTGTCGGCTGCCTCCCAACAGCTAAGCCTTTTAAAGGAGGGAAGTCGCAGAGAGGACGTCCAACAGGCCTACGCCGCCCTTCAGGGAGCCCAGGCCCGCTACGACCTGGTAAGGTCCGGTCCGAGAGAGGAGGTAAAGGCCCAGGCCAGAGCCAGACTGAGGGCAGCCAAGGCCAGAACCGACATGGCCGCTTTAAAATTGGGATACGCCGAGCTGAGGGCTCCCTTCGACGGGACCGTGCTGGTGAAGGCCTCGGAAGAGGGGGAGAACGTCTCTCCCGGAACGCCGGCCTTCTCCCTCGCCAGGCTGGACCGACCATGGATAAGGTGCTTCGTAATGGAGACCGACCTGTCCCACATAGCCCTCGGTCAGAGCGCCTTGGTGGAGGTGGACGGACTGGACCGCGGGATCGAGGGCAAGGTGACATACATATCCTCCCAGGCGGAGTTCACACCCAAAACGGTGGAAACCAGAAAAGAACGGGTCAACCTGATGTACCGCATAAAGGTCCGGGGCGATAACGACGACGGAGTTCTAAAGATAGGCATGCCCGTCACGGTGAGGATAACTCCGAGATGACCGCTCTCGTCGATGTCCATGACCTGGAGAGATCTTTCGGGAACCTCAGGGCGGTGGACCGTCTGTCCTTCTCTGTAGACCCAGGGGAGATCTTCGGCATAGTCGGCCCGGATGGAGCCGGAAAGACCACGGTGCTTCGGATACTGGCCACCGTGCTGGACGGAACAGGAGGCTCCGCTAGGATCGATGACCTGGACGTGGCGAAGGAACCGGACCGAGTCAAGGATAGAATAGCCTACATGAGCCAGAGGTTCGGTCTCTATCCGGACCTGACGGTGGAGGAAAACGTCGACCTCTACGCCGACCTCTACGGTCTGCCCAAAAAAGGTAGATCCGAAAGGGTGGACGAGCTCCTTCGCTTCAGCTACATGGACCCCTTCAAGAAGAGGCGGGCGGGTGCCCTGTCGGGAGGGATGAAGCAGAAGCTTCAGCTGGTTTGCGCCCTGATCCACACCCCGAAGGTACTCCTCCTGGACGAACCTACCAACGGGGTGGATCCGGTAAGTCGACGGGATTTCTGGCGGATGCTATTCGGCCTGTCGGACCGAGGGGTCGCCACGGTGGTAACCACGGCCTACATGGACGAGGCGGAGCGATGCCACAGGATCGCCCTAATGGACAAAGGGAGATTTCTCGGACAGGGACCCCTGGAGCAGGTAAGGTCCCTCATGTCGGGCAGGCTGTACTCCTTCACCACCAGGGCACCGAGGAAAGCGGCAGAGGCCCTTGGGACCAGGGATGGCTGGCACCCCACCCCCTTCGGAGACTCGATCCACCTGGAGTGTCCCGACGACGTCGTTTCCTCGGAGATAGAGGCCATCCTGCGAACGGCCTCTATACCCCACGGTACGGTTGAGGAGGCGATTCCGTCGCTGGAGGACGTCTTCGTGTCGGTGGTCTCCGAGGCTCGAGGGGAGAGGGCGACGGCACCTCCGGGAGAGATACGCCCCTTCGAAGACGGGATGGCGGTAACGGCCAAGAACCTCACCAAGACCTTTGGCGACTTCACCGCCGTAAACGACCTGTCCTTCGAGGTATCCCAGGGGGAGATTTTCGGTTTTCTCGGCCCCAACGGAGCTGGCAAGAGCACCACAATAAGGATGCTCTGCGGCCTGCTTTCCCCCAGTTCGGGACGGGCGGTGGTAGCCGAAGTGGACGTCGGGAAGGATCCCGAATCGGTCAAGCGGAGGATCGGCTACATGAGCCAGAAATTCTCCCTCTACGAGGATCTGACCGTAGAGGAAAACCTGAACTTCTACGGCGGAATCTACGGCCTGGACGACTCCAGACTGAAGGGTAGAAAGGAATGGGCCCTCGACATGGCCGACCTCTCCCGCAGGAGAGGCGACATGGCAGGATCCCTCACCGGGGGATGGAGACAGAAGCTGGCTCTGGCCTGCGCCGTGCTTCACGAACCTCCGATAGTGTTTCTCGACGAGCCCACCAGCGGGGTGGACCCGGTAAGCCGACGAACCTTCTGGGAGCTTATAAACGACATGAGCGATAGAGGGATAACGGTGTTCGTCACAACCCACTACATGGAGGAGGCTGAATACTGCAACCGTCTGGCCATGATCTTTCGGGGAGACATGATAGCTCTGGGTACCCCGGGAGAGCTGAAAAAACGGACAGACACGTCCTCCATGGAGGATGCCTTCGTAGAGCTGGTGGAGGGAGGCGAGAAAAGTTGAATCTCCAGAGGCTGTCCGCACTGATAAAAAAGGAGTTCATACACCTAGTCCGGGACCCCAGAAGCCTCGCTCTGGCCGTGGCCATGCCGGTGATACTGATACTCCTGTTCGGCTACGCCCTGAAGATGGACCTTAAGGACGTCCCCACGGTGGTATGGGACGACGATGGCAGCCCCCAAAGCAGAGAGCTAATCTCACTCTTCGACGGATCGCCCTACTTCGACGTAGTCCTTAACGGAAAGACCCTGAAGGACCTGGAAAAGGCCATAGATCGGGGAGATGCCCTGGTGGGACTGGCCATACCGGCGGATTTCTCCGAGGCGATTCTGTCCGGACGGGCCCCCCGATTCCAGGCGGTGGTGGACGGATCTGACGCCACGACAGCCAGAATGGCGTCGGGCTACTTGTCTGCCCTGGCGATGGCTTTCTCCCCTAAAGTCGCCCCATCCTTCAGGACCCCGATCTCCTTGGTCAGTCGAAGCTGGTTCAACGAGGCCATGGAGAGTACCTGGACACTGGTCCCGGGGGTGATAGCCATAGTGATGGTGGTCATAGCTGCCCTTCTGGCCAGCACCACTATAGCGAAGGAGTGGGAGACAGGCACCATGGAACAGCTCATAAGCACCCCGATCAGGAAGGGAGAGCTACTTACCGCCAAGATAGCCCCCTATTTGGTAATAGGACTGGGAGACATAGCCCTGTCGGTCGCGGCGGGACGTTGGCTGTTCGGGGTACCTCTAAGGGGCAACCCGGCCCTGCTCTTCGCCGCCGGTACGGTTTTCCTTCTGGGGTCGCTCCTATTCGGACTGCAGCAGAGCGCCAGACTGAGGTCCCAGCTTCTGGCAAGCCAGGTGGCCGTCATGGCAAGCTACGTGCCGACACTGCTCATGAGCGGTTACGTATTCTCCATAGCTGATATGCCCATGCCGCTTAGGTGGTTGACCTACGTAATCCCGGGAAGGTATTTCATATCCATACTTCGGGGAATATACCTGAAAGGAGTGGGCCTTTCCGTGTTGTGGCTGGACCTGGCCTTTCTGGCCCTGTACGGCGCTCTGATGGCCGTTTTGACGGCTAAGGCCATGAGGATGAAGGTGGATTGACATGTGGAAGAGACTCGAAAGGATGCTCGTCAAGGAAGGGCTCCAGATAGTACGGGATAAAAGGATGAGGCTTCTTGTGTTCGCCATGCCGGTGATGATGATGCTGGTAATGTCATTCGCCATGACAACCGACCTCCGTCAGGCCAAGCTCGTGGTGTTGGACCTGGACAGGACGCCGTCCTCACGGAAGGCTATCAGAAGCTTCGTGGCGGGACGTCATTTCTCTCTGGGATGGTACGTCTCTTCTCCAAAGGAACTGAAGAACCTCATGGACCGGGGAGACACCAGGGCGGCGCTCTGGATACCCCGAGGATTCGAGGCGGATATCCTATCCAGGCGGGGAGCCTCCATCCAAATACTGCTGGACGGAACCTACTCCCTCGACTCCGGAACCATATTGAGCGCAGCCTCGGCGGTGGTAAGAAGGCTGAACGAGGAGCTGCTTCCACCGGGATCGATGGGCGAAGCGGTGGACCTCAGGCTGAGGAACTGGTTCAACCCAAACCTGGACAGCGAAAGATACTACGTTCCGGGGCTTATAGCCATGATGTTGACCCTACAGAGTCTACTGGTCGCTGGGGTTTCGATCGTCAGAGAAAAGGAGATCGGAACGATAGAGCAGATAATGGTAACCCCTATAAGGGGGATCGAGTTCATTCTGGGAAAGACCCTTCCCTACATGGCCATGGCCTATCTGATAATGACAGCCATGCTCGCCATAGCCTCAGTAGTGTTCGACGTGCCCTTTAAGGGAAGTCTGCCGCTGCTCTACGCTCTCACCGCGATTTTCCTAGCGGGGAACCTGGGCTGCGCCCTTCTGATAAGCGTAAGCGCCACCACCCAGCAACAGGCCCTCCTGACTGCGTTCTTCTTTCTAATGCCGGCCATACTGCTAAGCGGATTCGTCTTCCCTGTCCGGAATATGCCCCTTCCGGTCCAATGGCTCACCGCTTTGAACCCTCTCAGGTGGTATCTGGAGATTATGCAGGCCATCCTCTCCAAGGGAGTGGGACTATCGGACCTGATACCTCAGATATCGGCCCAGACTGCTCTAGCTCTGGTCTCATTGACCGCCGCCGCCAAGAGATTCCACAAAACCCTATAGAACAAACCGGACATAACGCACCCAGCCCCGACCATCGAAAGATGATCGGGGCTGAGTATAAAAAAAGAGAAAAGATTCTTGGCAACGACCTACTCTCCCACGAAGCGAATCGCAGTACCATCGGCGCTGGAGGGCTTAACTGCCGGGTTCGGCATGGGACCGGGTGTACCCCCTCCGCAAAAGC